>CALFSF010000384.1 GCA_937917025.1 uncultured Paraburkholderia sp. | reverse complement strand
ACCACGCCCTCGGCGACGTTCTTCTTGACCTTCTTGCGAACGCGTTGCGCCGCGGTGTTGTTCGAAGCCTTAGCCATTACGTTTTCCTGTAACTGTCAGTCGCGCTTATTTCTTCAGCGATTGGGCAGCGCGGCGCGGACCCTTGCGCGTACGTGCGTTCGTGCGCGTACGTTGGCCACGCAGGGGCAGACCCTTGCGATGACGCACACCGCGATAGCAGCCGAGGTCCATCAGGCGCTTGATGTTCATCGTCACTTCACGGCGCAAATCGCCTTCGACGACAAACTTGCCGACTTCGTCACGCAGCTTCTCGAGATCCGCGTCCGACAGGTCTTTGACCTTCTTGGTCGTGTCGACGCCCGCCGCTTCGCAAATCTTTTGCGAACGCGTGATACCGATCCCGTAGATCGCCGTCAGGCCGATCTTCGTGTGCTTATGGTTCGGGATGTTCACCCCTGCAATACGAGCCATTGTTTTTCCTCAAACAAAAAGCGCAAGCAAAAGCGCGGCGTTCAGCCTTGACGCTGTTTGTGGCGCGGATCAGAGCTGCAAATCACGCGCACAACGCCTTTGCGCTTGATGATCTTGCAATTGCGGCAAATGCGCTTAACCGATGCCATCACTTTCATGATATTACCCTTTTTTCAAATCACTTCGCCCGGAACACGATCCGCGCACGCGACAGATCGTAAGGCGTCAATTCAACCGTCACCTTGTCGCCAGGAAGGATGCGGATGTAGTGCATACGCATCTTTCCCGAAATATGTCCCAACACGACATGGCCGTTTTCCAGCTTCACGCGGAAGGTAGCATTGGGCAGGTTCTCGATCACCTCGCCCTGCATCTGGATTACATCGTCTTTGGCCATAAGTCCTTTCACCGCATCGGGATGTTGCTGCCGCCCTTGAAGTTCGCCTTCTTGAGCAACGACTCATACTGTTGCGACATAACGTACGACTGCACCTGCGCCATGAAGTCCATTGTGACGACGACAATGATCAGCAGCGACGTTCCGCCAAAATAAAACGGCACGTTCCAGCGCAGCACCAAAAACTCCGGCAACAAACAGACGAACACGATATAGATCGCACCGGCCAGCGTCAGACGCGTCAGGATGCGGTCGATATACCGCGCGGTCTGATCGCCGGGGCGGATACCCGGAACGAACGCACCGCTCTTTTTCAGGTTGTCGGCCGTCTCTCTGCTGTTGAACACCAACGCGGTGTAGAAGAAGCAAAAAAAGACGATCGCCAACGCGTACAACAACACGTACACGGGCTGGCCGGGCTTTATCGCTTCGGCCACGTTGTGCAGCGTTTCGGTGAGCCAGCTGCCCCGGGTACCCGAGCTGAACCAATTCAGGATCGTTGCCGGGAACAGGATGATCGACGATGCGAAGATCGGCGGAATCACGCCCGACATGTTCAGCTTGAGCGGCAGGTGCGACGACTGGCCGCCATAAATCTTGTTACCGACTTGGCGCTTCGCGTAGTTCACGAGAATCTTGCGTTGGCCGCGCTCGATGAAGACGACGAGATACGTCACCGCCGCGATCAGCACCACCACCACGATTGCCGTGAACGGATGCATCGAACCCGATTGCACGAGCGAGACGAGCCCGCCCACGGCATTCGGGAAACCCGCCGCGATCCCGCCGAAGATGATGATCGAGATGCCGTTGCCGAGCCCACGCTCCGTGATCTGCTCGCCGAGCCACATCAGGAACATCGTGCCCGTCACGAGCGTCACCACCGTCGTCAGGCGAAACACCATACCCGGGTCGATCACCAGGCCCGGCTGATTCTCGAGCGCCACGGCAATGCCGAACGCTTGGAACGTAGCGAGCACCACGGTGAAGACCCGCGTGTACTGCGTAATCTTGCGCTGTCCGGCCTGGCCTTCCTTCTTCAACGCTTCGAGCTGCGGCGACACGATCGCGAGCAACTGCATGATGATCGAGGAGGAGATATACGGCATGATCCCCAACGCGAAAATCGTGAATCGCGACAGTGCGCCACCCGAGAACATGTTGAACATGCCCAGGATGCCGCCCGATTGGCTCTGGAAAAGCTTCGCCAACTGATCCGGGTCGATGCCCGGCACCGGAATATGCGCGCCGACACGGTAGACGATCAGCGCCAGCAGCAGGAACACTGCCCGCCGACGCAGATCGCCGAACTTCGCCGTGCTTCGACCGGTTTTTGCGAGACTCGGGCTGTTAGCCAAGTACCTTCTCCGATACAAATGCCATTGACGGCAATCGGTCTTTCACGCGTTCGAAAGCCGCTTACTCGGCGAACGAGCCGCCGGCCGCTTCGATCGCGGCGCGCGCACCCTTCGTCGCACCGAGGCCCTTCACGACGATCTTGCGCGAGATCTCGCCCGTGGCGATGATCTTGGCGCTCTTCGTCAGTTCGCTCACGAGGCCCGCTTGCTTCAGCGCGAGCAGGTCGATTTCGTCGACCGGCAACGCTTGCAAATCGCGCAGACGCACTTCGCCGACGAATTCCTTCGTCAACGACGTGAAGCCGCGCTTGGGCAGACGACGTTGCAGCGGCATTTGACCGCCTTCGAAGCCGACCTTGTGAAAGCCGCCCGAGCGCGATTTCTGACCCTTGTGACCGCGGCCGGCCGTCTTGCCCAGGCCGGAGCCGATGCCACGGCCGACGCGACGCTTCGCGTGCTTGGCGCCATCAGCCGGCTTCAGGTTGTTCAATTCCATATTCAACTCCTCGAGTCCCTGAACCGTGTTAAGCGATGACCTTAACAAGGTACGAAACCTTGTTGATCATGCCGCGCACAGCGGGCGTGTCTTGCAGTTCGCTGACCGAGTTGAGTCGGCGCAGGCCCAGGCCACGCACCGTGGCACGGTGCGATTCGCGGGTCCCAATCAGGCTCTTGACGAGCTGAACCTTGACAGTTTTATCAGACATGGTGACCACCTAGGCATTAGCCCAAAATTTCTTCGACCGACTTGCCGCGCTTCGCAGCGATATCAGCCGCCGTCGACTGCTTGCGCAGCCCGTCGAGCGTCGCACGCACGAGGTTGTACGGGTTCGTCGAACCGTGGCTCTTCGCGACGACGTTTTGCACGCCCATCACGTCGAACACCGCACGCATCGGGCCGCCGGCGATCACGCCCGTACCGTCCTTCGCCGGAGCGAGCATGACAGCGGACGCGCCGTGCTTGCCGTGCACCTCATGTTGCAGCGTGCCGTTCTTCAGGGGCACCTTGAACATGTTGCGGCGGGCTTGTTCCATTGCCTTTTGCACGGCAACGGGCACTTCCTTCGCCTTACCCTTGCCCATGCCGACGCGGCCATCGCCATCGCCAACCACGGTCAGTGCGGCGAAACCGAGAATCCGGCCACCCTTCACGACCTTGGTCACGCGGTTGACCGAAATCATCTTTTCACGAA
>CALFSF010000383.1 GCA_937917025.1 uncultured Paraburkholderia sp. | reverse complement strand
GATCATCTCCGGCGTGAGGTTCGCCCACACCTTGTACAGATTCGTCAGCCAGCCAAAGAGCTCCGCATCCTGCGCGGCGGGAATGGCTCGCGTCAGGCTTTGATACATGTGGTGATGCGTGTTGACGAGCCCCGGAATCACGAGATGCCCGCGCATGTCGAGCACTTCGTCGGCGCTTTCTGGCAGTTCGTGGGTCGGGCCCGCCGCGACAATCCGGTTGTCTTCGATATAGAGGCCGCCGTCGCGTATTTCGCGCCGCGTGGCATCCATGGTGACCAGCACGTCGGCGTGCTTCACCAGCATCGTGCGGCCGCGCTTCCGTGTCTGTGGTGTCTGTGGTGTCTGTTCCTGCATCGTCATTCGTGTCTCCCGGTTCCCGCGAGGTTGATACCGTCCGAACGCGATGCGGCGAGCACGCTCCGGCGCCGCCGCGTCCATTCAAACGCCGTTGGCCCGGTTACCCAGCGTACAGCGCCGTCTTCGGGACGCGCAGCACGCTGCGCATTGCTGTAACCTTCAGCGGCCAAAATTACGCTGGCAATTCACCCAGTCGCCATACTTGTATTCACAAACCTGATATGTCGGTCCTTTTTTGACGTCGGCAGAATCGGTTCAGGCTTCGGCATTCGCGGGAAAACCCTTATCCAGCGGGCGTGAAACGCGTATGCATATGCGCCAGGTATTATCTTTCCTATCGGGCACGCGCGGACGCGACATCCTTTTTACAATGGCTCCCACGGCGCTCGCTTCAATTCGCCGACGGGTATGTAGCCACTGACGTGGAGCCTCGATCCGCCGCAACGTATTCTGGATCGGGCCGCCGCTGAAACTCGCAATTTACACAAGGAAAACTGCGAATGGGCAAGCTCACTACCCACGTGCTCGACACCGCGAACGGCCGTCCCGGCGCCGGCATCAAGGTCGAACTCTTCGCGCTCTCCGGCGACACGCGCCGCGCGATCAAAACCACCACCACCAATCACGACGGCCGTTGCGACGCGCCGCTGCTCGAAGGCGACGCCCTCGTCACCGGCGAATACGAACTCGTGTTCCATGCAGGCGATTACTTTGCCGCGGCCGGCACGCAGGCACCCGAACCGCGTTTCGTCGATCGCGTCGTGCTGCGTTTCGGCGTCGCCGATGCCAGCGCGCACTGGCATGTGCCGCTGCTGGTGTCACCGTGGTCATGGAGTACGTATCGCGGCAGTTAGGGCGGCGGCGGTTGTCTCGACGCATGCAGGTGGACCTGAAGCGGGCCTTGATGAAAACCGCACAGCCACGCACCGCGCCACGACACAACCGGACTGGATAGCAACGACCCGCAATACCGCCGCGTTTTGCAGATGCCAGGAGACGCACCTGCAAAACGCCGTCGAATCGAATAGCAAGGCGCTACGCGCCAACGAATGAGAAGTGGAGGCGTTTCATGGAAGGCTTTATCACCGACTGGCTGAATCTCGCGATTCGCTGGTTTCACGTTATCGCTGCGATCGCCTGGATCGGCGAATCGTTTTATTTCGTCGCGCTCGACAACAGCCTGAAACCACCGACCGACCCGAACCAGCGTCGTCGCGGTGTCTTCGGCGAGCTGTGGCATGTACATGGCGGCGGCTTCTACAACATGCAGAAGTACACCGTCGCGCCGCCGGAAATGCCCGAAGACCTGCACTGGTCCAAGTGGCCGTCGTACACGACGTGGCTCTCGGGCTTCGGTCTTTTCACCGTGCTGTACCTCTTCGCGCCCAACACCTACCTGATCGATAAAAACGTGCTCGACATGGGCCCTGTCGTCGCGATCTTTTCGGCGCTCGGTTTCCTGATGGCCGGCTGGATCGTCTATGACTCGCTGTGCCGTCTGCTGGGCAACAAGGATCGTGTGCTCGGCATCTGCGTCGGCATCTATGTGCTGATCGCGGCATGGCTTGCCTGCCACATCTTCGCCGGACGTGCCGCGTATCTGATCATGGGCGCGATGCTCGCGACGATCATGTCGGCGAACGTGTTCTTCGTGATCATCCCGGGTCAGCGCAAGATGGTCGATGCGATGCTCAAGGGTGAAGTGCCGAACCCGATCTACGGCAAGCGCGGCAAGCAGCGCTCGGTGCACAACACGTATTTCACGCTGCCGGTCGTGTTCGCGATGCTGTCGAACCACTACGCGATGACGTATACGCATCCGTACAACTGGGCTGTCCTCGTCGTGATCATGCTGGCGGGCGCGCTGATCCGCCAGTTCTTCGTGATGCGCCATCGCGGGCAGGTGCTGTGGTATCTGCCGCTCGTCGGCGTTGCGCTGATGGTCGTCGCACTGGCCTGGACAATGCCGAAGCCCGTGGTCGAGCAGGCGCAGGCCGCGAACGCGCCCGTCCTCAAGATCGCCGACATCCAGCCGGTGTTGCAGCAACGGTGCGTCGCCTGCCACTCCGCGCACCCGACGATGATGGGTAGCGCGCCGGCCGGCGTGCTGTTCGATACGCCCGACGAAATCTCGCGGAACGCACAGCGCATCTACCAGCAGGCGGTGACGCTGAAAGCGATGCCGCTTGGCAACGTCACGCACATGACCGACGATGAGCGGCAGAAAATCGCCGCGTGGTTCCAGGGCGGTGCGGTGCAGTAACGCGCGTGCGTGTATCGGCGCTGCGAGACCTCGGGCTCGCGGCGTCTGCGTTGTACCGCATCAGATCGGGCCCTTGCGGAAAAGCAAGGGCCTTTTTATGTGCGCCCAGCAGATTAGCGCTGACGTTTGTATCCTTCAGGCTACAGTTTGGGCATTTTTGGTCTTTTATGTAGCCTTCAGGCTACAAATCGATATGTAAATCTTGTATCCCATAGGCTACAACAAGCAGCATAAACCCGATTATTGATGCTTGGGGGCTACACATGACCACGCTCGCCGACGTTTCCGACATGCTCAAGGATGTCCGTCGCGAAACAGCTCTTTCACAGGACGAACTGGCTCGCCGTGCGGGTGTTGCACGCACGACAGTCGCCCGCATGGAAACGCTGGCGAGAAGCGACATGAGCGTGTCGGTTCTTGTCCGTTTGCTGGAGGCCGCCGGTTATGACCTGAAAGTTGTCGCTCACGGGCACGGGCGCACGCTTGAGGACATCCTCGCCGAGCAGCGCGCATCGACCGGGCCGGCGCGATGAGGCTCGATGTTCATGTGCAAGGCCGAAAAGTCGCGTCGCTCTTTCGCGAGCGCGACGACTATGTGCTCAAGTACGAGCGCGACGTCGCGGCAACCGACTTCATCAGCCTCGCGATGCCAGTGCGCGAAGAAGCGTGGCGCTGGCCACGCGACCTGCATCCCTTCTTTCGTCAGAATCTTCCCGAAGGCTATCTACTGGCCTGATCCGCGAGCAATTCGGACCGTTGCTCGATGGCACCGACCTGTCGCTCCTTGCAGTGGTTGGTGCAATGGGCATCGGACGCGTCACGGTCACCCCAGAAGGCGTTGCGCCAGGAACGGAGCTGCAGGCACTCGACGTCAAGCAGATTCTTCACGGCGACAACACCGCAGATCACTTCGCCCAGCTGGTTCGCCAGTACGCCCGCGCGGCGATCTCCGGCGCAGTTCCAAAGTTCATCGCGCCGGAACGGGACGCCGCCAGTCGCGCAACACCACCGCTGCCACCTGGCAAATCGACGATCAAAACGAGCCGGTATATCGTCAAGGGCTCGGACGAGAACACGCCGTTTCTCGGGTTCAACGAGCTTTACTCGATGCGCGTACTCGAACAGCTTGGGGTCGCGCCAGTCGCACGCACGCAGATGTCGGACGACGGCCGCGCGCTCGTCGTCGAACGTTTCGACGTGAACGAAGAGGGATTGCCGGTGTATGGCGTCGAGGACATGTGCGGCCTGCCTGGTTTGCCGCCGCACGAAAAATACAACTCGACGACCGAAAAAATGGTCAATGCAGCGAAAGCCTATCTACTTCAGCGAGACAGCTTGCGATTGCAGTTCGAACAGCTTGCGTGGCACCTTTTGACGAATTACGTTGTCCGCAACGCCGACTGTCACACGAAGAACGTTGCGCTCTTCTATACGTCCGTCGACGATGTCGCGTTCACGCCCGCATACGACATCGTGACGACCCAGGCTTATCCGCGCTTTGCGGCACCCCCCCCCAGGCTTGCCCGTCGATGGTCGTAAGACATGGGCGGCTGGAAAGACTCTCGAACGTTTCTTCAATACGCGTGCCGGTATAGCACCGCGTGTTTATGCGGCGATGGTCGAAGCACTCTGCGACTCGACGGTATCCGTGGGGCACGAGGTGATCGCAGCGGCCAATAACGAACCGCAGTGGCGCACCGTCGCGAGGCAGATGCTGCACGCGTGGAACGAAGGAATGGAATCGTTGCGCAGCCCTAAAAAGAGCATGCACTTCAAAGGGCTCACACCCGCGATTGAAGCCGCCGGGTTCTCGGACCCAGAGCCAGCCGAACCTGCGAGAAAAGTCGTCGGACGCTCGCCTCTGCTCGGAAAACGCGGCGGAATTTAAACCCGGCGACCCTGGCAAACAAAAACCCACGGGCCACGCCGTGGGTTCTCTTCGCATCGAGCCGTCTACGCAGTCAGGCCGACACCGCGCTCAACGCATCTTCGGTGAGCCAGAGCGATTCGGCCAGATCCTGCTCGTTGAGATTCATCCCGTCGCCGCCACGATCGACAACGACAAAATCGCTGACGTCGCCGAGTGCGATCAGCGGATGGTGCCAGACGCCTTTCGCGTAGTTCACGCCCTGCCAGCCACTCGTGACGAACGCACGAATCCCCGCCGCGTCCAGCT
>CALFSF010000382.1 GCA_937917025.1 uncultured Paraburkholderia sp. | reverse complement strand
ATCCAGCCGGGCGGCTCGATGCGCGACGACGAAGTGATCGCCGCGGCCGACGAGCACAACATCGCGATGGTGCTGACGGGCGTGCGTCACTTCCGTCATTGATCCGGCTTCATCGCCGGTTGGACCGGCGTTGATGACCTTATAAAAGCGGCTGCCAGGTTTTTCTGGTGGCCGTTTTTTTGCCCGCTTGCGAGCGCGTTTCAGTCATCACGGCGATTTCTTTTTCGCGTAACCTTCGCGCACGTCGGGGTGCGAACTGATGTACGTGCTCAGTCCACGCCCTTTCAGCGCCAGCGCTTTCATCGTTGCAAGATGCCGGGCGCCGACGCTCGCATGCGTGTACCAATAGATGTCACCCGACGGCCGAAAACGGATGGCGATGAAGTCATCGCCGATCTCGTACGCCGATACGCCAGAGTCGCCACTGCGGTTCAGATAGGTTTCCACGTCGCGTTGTCCCTTCCCGATATGCGCGCGTCGCGACATTTATCTGCGCGCCGCCCACGCCACTGCCCGCGTTGCCGCCGGTTCGTTGTAGTATCGCAGGCACTTGTTCCACATCGCACCTCATGAGAATTCTCGGCATCGATCCCGGTTTGCGCGTTACCGGCTTTGGCGTGATCGACCAGACCGGTCATCAGCTGACCTACGTCGCGAGCGGCGTCATCAAGACGGCCGATGCCGATCTGCCATCGCGTCTCGGCACGATCTTCGAGGGTATCTCGACGCTGATCCGTCAGCACGCGCCCGATCAGTCCGCGATCGAAAAAGTGTTCGTCAACGTCAACCCGCAATCGACGCTGCTGCTGGGCCAGGCGCGCGGCGCCGCGATCTGCGGGCTGGTGGCGGGCGGCGTGCCGGTCTCCGAGTACACCGCGCTGCAACTGAAGCAGGCTGTAGTCGGCTACGGACGCGCCACCAAGGAGCAGATGCAGCAGATGGTCGCGCGCCTGCTGAACCTCTCCGGCGTGCCCGGCACCGACGCCGCCGATGCGCTCGGCATGGCGATCTGCCACGCGCACGGCGGCAGCACGCTGAGCACGCTCGGCGGCCTCGCGCCTTCGCTGGCGAAGAAGGGGCTACGCGTGCGGCGTGGACGGCTCGTCGGTTGAAGCGAAGCCACCGCTCTGTGCGTTCACCGACAGCGCAGGCGCGCCGCAATCGATCCACATTCGCACCGTTTCACCCGGGCCTTCACCGTAGCCATCCTGCCACCCGACACGCTGCGCTACACTCGCGCTTTACTTCACCATCGAACTCACCATGATCGGTCGCATTGCCGGCGTCCTGCTGGAAAAGAACCCGCCGCATCTGCTCGTCGACTGCAACGGCGTCGGCTACGAAGTCGACGTGCCGATGAGCACGTTCTATAACCTGCCGGCAACCGGCGAGCGCGTGGTTCTTCTCACGCAGATGATCGTGCGGGAAGACGCGCAGCTGCTGTACGGCTTTGGCACCGCCCAGGAACGCATGACGTTCCGCGAACTGCTGAAAATCAGCGGCATCGGCGCGCGGATGGCGCTCGCCGTGCTCTCCGGCATGAGCGTTCAGGAACTCGGCCAGGCGGTCACGTTGCAGGACGCCGCGCGCCTCACACGCGTTCCTGGCATCGGCAAGAAAACGGCCGAACGCCTGCTGCTGGAACTGAAGGGCAAGCTCGGCGCCGACCTGGGCGCGATGGCGGGCGCGGCCTCGGCGTCCGACCACGCCAGCGATATCCTGAATGCACTGCTCGCATTGGGTTACTCCGAAAAAGAAGGGTTGGCGTCCATCAAGAACGTGCCGGCGGGCACCGGCGTTTCCGACGGCATCAAGCTCGCGCTGAAAGCATTGTCGAAGGGCTGAGCGCGCGCCCGGGGTCCGCTTCAGCGCGACGACGGTTAGAGCTTCGCACGCCGCCTCGCGCTTTGCACCCTGGCCGTTCGGCCAGCTTTCTCGGCAGGCATCGCGCGGTACAATGTCCGCATGATCGAAACCGACAAACTCGCCGCCGAACGCATCATCGCCGCCACGCCTACGTCGCCGAACGAAGAAGCGTTCGAACGCGCGTTGCGCCCGCGCCAGCTCGACGAATACGTTGGGCAGGAGAAGGTGCGCGGGCAGGTCGAGATCTTTATCGAAGCGGCAAGGCGCCGCTCCGAATCGCTCGACCACGTGCTGCTGTTCGGGCCGCCCGGGCTCGGCAAGACCACGCTCGCGCACATCATCGCGCGTGAAATGGGGGTCAATCTTCGGCAAACGTCCGGGCCGGTACTCGAGCGCGCGGGCGACCTCGCGGCGCTGCTGACCAATCTCGAAGCGAACGATGTGCTTTTCATCGACGAAATCCACCGGCTCTCACCGGTCGTCGAGGAAATCCTGTATCCGGCGCTGGAGGATTACCAGATCGACATCATGATCGGCGAAGGTCCGGCCGCGCGCAGCGTGAAGCTCGATCTCCAGCCTTTCACGCTGGTCGGCGCCACAACGCGCGCCGGCATGCTGACGAATCCGTTGCGCGACCGTTTCGGTATCGTCGCGCGGCTCGAGTTCTACAACGCCGAGGAGCTTGCGCGTATCGTCAGCCGGTCGGCATCGCTGCTCGGCGCGCAGATTCATCCGGATGGCGCGTTCGAAATCGCCAAACGCGCACGCGGCACGCCGCGGATCGCGAACCGTTTGCTGCGTCGCGTGCGCGATTTCGCGGAGGTGAAAGCGGACGGCAACATCACCGCGAAAGTCGCCGACGCGGCGCTTGCCATGCTCGATGTCGATCCGGTCGGCTTCGATCTGATGGACCGCAAGCTGCTCGAGGCGATCCTGCACAAGTTCGACGGCGGCCCGGTGGGCGTCGACAACCTGGCGGCCGCGATCGGCGAAGAGCGCGATACGATCGAAGACGTGCTCGAACCGTACCTGATCCAGCAGGGCTTCCTGCAACGCACGCCGCGCGGCCGCGTGGCGACGTTGCTCACGTACCGGCACTTCGGCCTGTCCGCACCGGAGTCGTCGAGCCCGGTGCGCGACCTTTGGGATTCGGGCGCGCCCTGATCCTCAGGGCGCGCGAACGGTGTCCCGGGCAGGAGTATTCCGCCGATGTCAGATCAAGCCAGCCAGCCGAATGATCGCGCGAGTTTCGCCGCGCTGGTGGCAAAACGTGTCCGCACGAGGCTCGCTGCCGGCGTCACCCATCTGACAAGCGGCAGCGGCCCATCGCTCGACTATTCGTCGCCGCCCGGCGATCCGGGGCTGTTTGGTCCCGATGCTGTCTGCTGGAAAGTCCACGCCGACTTCACGTCGATGATGGCGGGCGGCATTAGCGCGTTGTTACTGCAGGCGCTGCATCCACTGGCGCTGGCCGGCGTGTGGGATCACTCGTCGTTTCGCACCGACATTCTCGGCCGCCTGCGCCGCACCGCGACGTTTATCGCGGGCACGACTTACGGCAATCGACATGATGCGCTCGCGCTGATCGAGCGCGTGAAGCGGATCCATCTCGGTGTGACCGGCACCGCGCCGGATGGCCGCCCGTATTGCGCCAGCGATCCTGCACTCCTGACGTGGGTGCATGTCGCGGAAGTATCGAGTTTCCTCACCGCTCACCTGTATTACGTGAACCCGGCGTTACCGGGCGACGCACAAGACCAGTACCTTGCCGAGACGGCGCGCATCGCGGAAATGCTCGGCGCTGCGGGCGTTCCCCGTTCACGGGCTGAAATCGACGCGTACCTGATCTCGATGCAGCCGGAACTGGAAGCCAGTTCGCGTACGCGCGAAGTCGTAAGAATCCTGATGAACGCGCGGCCGCCGGGCGCGATGATGCGGCCCGCAGGCGCCCTGATACTCAACGCAGGCGTCGACCTGCTGCCGCCATGGGCAAAGGCGATGCTTGGGTTCGACACGTTCGCTGGCGTGCGGCGCGCGCTGGTGCGGCCGGGCGTGAAACTCGTCGCGCCGGTGATGCGCTGGGCACTCGTGAATGGCGTATCGAAGCGCGCGCGCCGGCGCGCGGCGACGCCGCACGGATAAGCCAGATCAGAAGCGCGTCTTTACGCGTCTGCAGGCGGTAAGCGCACGCCCAACGCGGCACCGCGCATCCTGACGCGCGCTACAGCACCCTTCGGAAACCGTCGTCATCGCTACTTCCGCCGAGGTGTTCGACATCGGCCCACGATACGACCGCCGCCGCCCCGTCGTCGAAGTTCACGACGTTCACGCTGGTGTTGAGCAGCGCGTAGTTACGCGGCGCATCGAGCGGCAGGTTGTTCGCGAACCGGTACACGCAATCGAGCACCCCGCCGTGCGTCACGCACGCGATCCGGCCGTCTGGGTGCGCCGCGACAAGCGGTTCGATCGCGTGCACGACGCGGTGATAGAACATGCGCATCGATTCGCCGGCTGGTGGCGTGAAGCCGGGATCGCGGGTTTGCCAATGCGCGTATTCGTCCGGAAAACGCACGGCGATCTCATCGCTGTCGTGTCCCTGAA
>CALFSF010000381.1 GCA_937917025.1 uncultured Paraburkholderia sp. | reverse complement strand
AACACGTATCTCGAGAACAGGCTGCGCGAGCCGGGCGCGCTGATTGTGTGCGGCGAACCGGTCGACCTCTCGCGTATCGACGTGCCGACCTTCATCTACGGTTCGCGTGAAGACCATATCGTGCCGTGGCAAACGGCGTATGCGTCGGTGCCACTTCTTTCCGGGCCGCTCAGATTCGTGCTCGGCGCGAGCGGTCATATCGCGGGCGTGATCAATCCGCCCAAAAAGAACAAGCGTAACTACTGGGTGCTCCAGGGCGAGGCGAAGAACCTGCCGGCGACAGCCGACGCCTGGTTCGAACAGGCAGCCGAAGTGCCGGGTAGCTGGTGGCCGGAGTGGACGCAATGGCTCGAGCAGTACGCCGGGAAGAAGGTCAAGCCGCGCGCCGAGCCTGGCTCGGCGGAGCATCGCGCAATCGAACCCGCACCGGGTCGTTATGTGCTTCAGCGCGACTGACAGCAAAGGAATGGCGCAGCAACGGCGGCGGCATTAAGAGAAACCGTAATCGAAGCAGATGGATTTTTAACTTGACGGGCTGCGGAGTATCGAACCGTAACGCCCGGAGGAAATGAAAATGACTGATGTTGTGATCGTATCGGCCGCACGTACTGGAGTCGGCAAATTCGGCGGGTCGCTGGCGAAAATCGCCGCACCTGATCTTGGCGCGACGGTGGTCCGCGCGGTTCTCGAACGTGCGGGCCTGAAACCCGAGCAGATCAGTGAAGTCATCCTCGGTCAGGTGCTGACGGCCGGCTCGGGCCAGAACCCTGCGCGTCAGGCGCTGATCAAGGCCGGGCTGCCGGTGGGCGTGCCCGGCATGACGATCAACAAGGTGTGCGGCTCGGGCCTGAAGGCCGTGATGCTCGCCGCCAACGCGATCATCGCGGGCGATGCGGATATCGTCGTCGCCGGCGGCCAGGAAAACATGAGCGCGGCGCCGCACGTGCTGCCGGGCTCGCGCGACGGCTTTCGCATGGGCGATGCGAAGCTCATCGACAGCATGATCGTCGACGGCCTGTGGGACGTGTACAACCAGTATCACATGGGCGTCACCGCGGAAAACGTCGCGAAGGAATTCGACATCACGCGCCAGCAACAGGACGCGTTTGCCGCGTTGTCACAGAATAAGGCGGAAGCCGCACAGAAGGCCGGCCGCTTCGATGATGAAATCGTCCCGGTCGAGATTCCCCAAAGGAAGGGCGATCCGGTACGCTTCGCGACCGACGAATTCGTGCGTCACGGCGTGACTGCGGAATCGCTCGCGGGCCTGAAGCCCGCGTTCTCGAAGGACGGCACGGTGACGGCCGCGAACGCGTCGGGTCTGAACGACGGCGCGGCAGCCGTGGTCGTGATGTCGGCGAAGAAAGCCGAGGCGCTGGGTCTCACGCCGCTCGCGCGCATCAGGGCGTACGCAAGCGCGGGCGTCGATCCGAAGGTGATGGGCATGGGTCCGGTGCCGGCATCGCGCCGCTGTCTGGAACGCGCGGGCTGGAGCGCGTCGGACCTCGACCTGATGGAAATCAACGAAGCGTTCGCCGCACAGGCGCTCGCCGTGCACAAACAGATGGGCTGGGACACGTCGAAGGTCAACGTGAACGGCGGCGCGATCGCGATCGGTCACCCGATCGGCGCGTCGGGTTGCCGGATTCTCGTCACGCTGCTGCACGAAATGCAGAAACGCGACGCGAAGAAAGGTCTCGCGTCGTTGTGTATCGGCGGCGGGATGGGCGTGGCGCTGGCAGTCGAGCGTTATTGACGCCGGGCGGCAGCCGTCCGTGCGGCGCGGCGCTGCTTCGTGCAGCGTCGCAATGCGTGGATGGCGGCCGTCATGCGGTTCGCGCAGGCGCCGGTCGCGGCAGGGAGGTCGGCCGTGATTCGCGCAGGGCAGAGGGCACGGAGACGGTAGTGGCGAGGAAGGAGGCTGCCGGTTGATGCCAGCGGGCACCAGCAGGCACCTCGCACAACGATAATGGAGTGTGGTTTATGTCACAGCGAATTGCATATGTAACGGGCGGGATGGGTGGCATCGGCACGAGCATCTGCCAGCGGCTGCACAAGGAGGGCTTCAAGGTGGTCGCGGGCTGCGGCCCGAATTCTCCGCGCCGTGAGAAGTGGCTGGGCGAGCAGAAGGCGCTCGGGTTCGATTTCATTGCGTCCGAGGGCAACGTCGGCGACTGGGATTCGACCAAGCAGGCGTTCGACAAGGTGAAGGCCGAAGTCGGCGAGATCGACGTGCTGGTCAACAATGCCGGCATCACGCGCGACGTCGTGTTCCGCAAGATGACGCATGAAGACTGGACGGCGGTCATCGACACCAACCTCACGAGTCTCTTCAACGTGACGAAGCAGGTAATCGACGGGATGGTGGAGCGGGGCTTTGGCCGCATCATCAATATTTCGTCGGTGAACGGGCAGAAAGGCCAGTTCGGACAGACGAACTATTCGACTGCGAAGGCGGGTATTCACGGCTTCACGATGTCGCTGGCGCAGGAAGTGGCCACGAAGGGCGTGACGGTCAACACCATTTCGCCGGGCTATATCGGCACGGACATGGTGAAATCGATTCGCCCCGATGTGCTGGAAAAGATCGTGGCGACGATTCCGGTGCGCCGTCTCGGGCATCCGGACGAAATCGGCTCGATCGTGGCGTGGCTCGCGTCGGATGAATCGGGTTTTTCGACAGGCGCCGATTTTTCATTGAACGGCGGCCTGCATATGGGCTGATCCTGCTCACGCCCCGTTCCGGCGGGGCGTTGCGGATCAGATGGTTCCGGCGGCGTCTCGCATTGCGCAAGGGTTCGATGGCGCGTGCGACGGGCGCCGTTTCTGCGCTCCCGGGCGCTTAAAGGCGTTAAATGACAACGACTACTACAAAGAAGACGACGGCCGAACGACTCATCAAGAAGTATCCGAACCGCCGGCTGTACGATACGGAGACAAGCACGTACATCACGTTGACGGACGTGAAGACGCTCGTACTGGATCAGGAAGACTTCAAGGTCATCGACGCCAAGAGCAACGAGGACCTGACGCGCGCGATCCTGCTGCAGATCATTCTCGAGGAAGAAAGCGGCGGGCTGCCGATGTTCTCGTCGTCGATGCTCTCGCAGATCATCCGTTTCTACGGGCACGCGATGCAGGGCATGATGGGCACGTATCTGGAGAAGAACATCCAGGCGTTCATCGACATTCAGGCAAAACTCACCGACCAGTCGAAGACGCTCTACGAAGGCAACGCGATGAACCCGGAAGTCTGGTCGCAGTTCATGAACATGCAGGCGCCGATGATGCAGGGGATGATGACGAGCTACATCGAGCAGTCGAAGAACATGTTCGTGCAGATGCAGGAACAGATGCAGACCCAGGCGAAATCGATGTTCAGCACGTTTCCGTTCAACAAGCAGCCGAATCCGGAGCCGGAGAAGAAGTAAGGGAGCCGGGGCGGTACCTGATATCCGGCACCAGGTACCGATCGGCGCGGCGATGCTGGAAAGCGGTCGATCCGTGCTCCCTGTGTCGGGCCTTTTCAGGCCGCTTTCAGGTCTCGCAGTGCATCCGGGTGGAGCGCGGCGACCCGCAGCAGGGTTTGCGCTGCGCCGGTGGGTTGCCGCCGGCCTTGCTCCCAGTCCTGCAGCGTTCGGGTCGATACGCCGAGCAATGCAGCGAATGCACTTTGCGACAGACCGACTTTCGCGCGCGCCAGGGCCGCGGCGGTCGGCTCGATTTTCGTGACGCGCGCGGCGCGCCCCGCCTTCATGTCGCGGACAGACTTCAGCAAGTCCGCCTGAAACTGTTCCAGTTCTTTATCCATGTTCGATCTCCTGGCGTAGCTGGTTGAGAAACGTGGTGGGCAGATTGTCGAATTTTGCCTTCGTGTAAGCGATCAGCAACCAGATGCAGCCGTCCTCGGGCAGGTGGTAATAGACGACGCGTGCGCCGCCGCGTTTTCCCATACCTGGCCTCGACCATCGCACCTTGCGCAAGCCGCCCGTTCCCGGGATGACATCTCCGGATAACGGATTGCTGGCGAGCCACGTAATAAATGCCTCCCGCTCATCGTCGTACCAGATTTCCTCCGCATAGCGCTGGAATGTCCTCGTTTCGACGACCGTGTAAGCAGGTTTGTATTGTACGGCCATGCCGTATATTACGCAAGAATTCATTGTGATAAATGTTGGTGCCGGACATGGGGTTCTGTTGTGCTGATAAAGCGAAGGGCGGTGTGGGAAACACGCGAAAAACGCCGCACCGCTGCGCCGCAGGAC
>CALFSF010000380.1 GCA_937917025.1 uncultured Paraburkholderia sp. | reverse complement strand
GCCAGCACGGTGGACTTAGGCCATTTTTTTCGAATGTGAAGGTAGGCGGAGTAGACGGCCGGCTTCAGGTGAGAGGCTACCTCCTTGCGCTCCACCTGCAGGATCTCCAATTGCTTCTGGTCCTCGGCGGTTCTTTCCCGGGCTTGAGCCTTCTCGGCCTCGACCTGCTGCCTTTCCTGCTTCAGGGCCGCTTCGGCTTTCTTTACGTTTTGATCCAGCGGCTCCGAGGCGGTCATCAATTCCAGAATGCGATCTTCGAGCGTGCGGATTTCCTTCTCGCAGAACTCGACCTCGTGCTGGAACGCGCGATATTGTTCGTTGGTCTTGGCCTGGAGCGTCTGATCGCGCAGCTTCGATATCTTCGGCTCGTTGACCTTGATGTCGTCCTCGTGGCGTTTGCGGTCCTTGAGGTTGGCGGCGAGCGCGGCACGGTCCGTGGACCACGCATGGGCGCGGCCGGTGTCCGGACGAGGGAACGATGCGTTCATGCAGTCACGCCTGGAATGGATTTACCCGGGTTGCGGGGGAGAGCCGGCGCTATCGGACGCGGCAATGGCGCCGCGCACGTTGCCGAACAGTTGCATAACCCGGGTGACGTTGTTGTAGTTCATGCCGCTGGCCGTCATGACAGACGGACCGCGTTGAAGTTTAACCGGCTTTTCGGTCTCGATGACATCGTCGTTGACCAGCACGCGGAAATGCTCGGAGTCGGCCTGCATGGCCGGGTCGCCGTAGCCCGCGGCACGCAGGATTCGCGCATTGTCGTACAGGTTGACGATCGATGCATCGCCGTTCACCGTGCCGCGATCGCCGGTTGCCGTGACGATCGGCTTGCCCGGCTGGAACGCGCGGATCGCGGGTTTGGTCAGGTCGCTGTCTTCGTCGTCCTCGTAATGCACCATGTGCGCGGCGGTCAGACGATACTGCGTGGCGCCCGACTGGTCGAGTTCGGAGACGGAGAAGTTGTCGGCGAAATAGTCGGGCGTGTGCGCCTTCTTGTGCGGCGCGCCCTCGTTGGGCGGCGGCAGCGTGGCCTGCAGCAGCCACCACGTGATGCCGGCGAGCGCCGCCATCGCGACGAGCGGAATCAGCGAAGTCAGGCGGAACTGGTTCATCCGACGAGACCCTGCTGGTCACCGCCGCCGCAGGCAGCCGCGAGCAGTGCGTCGTACTTGTGCTGCGCGCGCAGGAGCGTGTCGCAGACTTCACGCACCGCGCCGTGGCCGCCGCGCGCCTCGGAGACCCAGTGCGCGCGCGCGATCACTTCCGGATGCGAATTCGCCGGCGCGGCGGCGAAGCCGACCTTCAGCATCACCGCGAGATCGACCCAGTCGTCGCCCATGTAGCCGCATTCTTCGGCGCTCAGCCCGGTTGCCTTCAGCAGTTCGGCGAACGCTTCAGGCTTGTTTTCGATGCCCTGATACAGGTGCGTGATCTTCAGTTCCTTCGCGCGCACGGCGACGATGCCCGATTTGCGTCCCGTGATGATGGCCGTGTCGATGCCCGCCTGGCGAAGCAGTTTCGCGCCGTGGCCGTCCATCGAATTAAACGCCTTCATCGTGTCGCCTTCGGCGGTAAACATCAGACCACCGTCGGTCAGCACGCCGTCGACGTCGAAGATCATCAGCTTCACGCGGCTTGCGCGTTCAGTGGCGGTAAGCGGGGCGGCGGCCATCAGATCACCTTCTTGGAGAACAGGTCGTGCATGTTGAGCGCACCGATGAGCTTGCCGGATTCATCGACAACCAGCATCTGGTTGATCCGGTGCCGCTCCATCAGTTCCACGGCTTCGACGGCCAGGTGGTCGGGTCCGATCATGCGCGGGCCCTTCGTCATCACGTCGGCGATCGGCAGTTCGCGGAAGTCGCCCGCGCGTTCGAGCACGCGCCGCAGATCGCCATCGGTGAAAATGCCTTCGACGTGATCGTTCGAATCGACGATCGCCGTCATGCCCATGCGTTTTGCCGTGAGCTGCATCAGCGCTTCGCGCAGCGTGGCGTTGTCGGGTACCTTCGGGATTTCGCTGCCGGTGCGCATGACGTCGCGCACATAGGTGAGCAGGCGCCGGCCGAGCGCGCCGCCCGGATGCGAGCGCGCGAAGTCGTCGGCGCCGAAGCCGCGGGCGTCGAGTACGGCCACCGCGAGCGCATCGCCGAGAGCGAGCGCGGCCGTGGTGCTGGCTGTGGGCGCGAGATTCATCGGGCAGGCTTCTTTCGAGACGCCGGCGTTCAGGTGGACGTCCGCGAGCTTCGCGAGCGTCGAGGCCGGCTTGCCGGTGATGGCAATCAGCTTTGCGCCGAGACGCTTGATGAGCGGCAGGATCGAAACGAGTTCTTCGGATTCGCCGGAATTCGACATCGCGATGAAGACGTCCTCGGCGGTGACCATGCCGAGGTCGCCATGGCTCGCCTCGGCCGGATGCACGAAGAACGCCGGCGAGCCGGTGCTCGCGAGCGTCGCGGCCAGCTTGCGGGCCACATGGCCGGATTTGCCGATGCCGGAAACGACGACGCGTCCACGGCAACTGAGGATAAAGTCGATCGCCTCGACAAAACCGTCGTCGAGTTGATCGCGAAGGGCGCGCACGGCGTCCGCTTCGATGTCGAGCACGTCGCGAGCGAGCGCGAGCGCCCGATCGCCATTGATTTTCGCTATCATTCGCGGAGTATAGCAAAGGCGTTTGTTCGCCGCGCCGGGCGGGACGTGCCCGGCCGCTGCCTTCACGGGCCCCCTGACCTTGTCGCGCGGGCGTTTTGCGCGCGGCGGTTCCTGACGAACGAGGACGCTTTTCCGATGCGCATTCACCGATGATTTCCCCGCTCGAAATGACGCTGTTCCTGCTGCTGGCTTCGGTGGCGGGCGTTGTCGTGTTCCGTTATCTGAACCTGCCGCCGATGCTCGGGTATCTGACGGCGGGCATCCTCGTCGGTCCGCACGCGCTCGGGATCGTGCCGGATTCCGCGGGCGCGCAGAATCTCGCCGAGTTCGGCGTCGTGTTCCTGATGTTCTCGATCGGGCTGGAGTTTTCGCTCGCGAAGCTGCGCTCGATGCGCCGGCTGGTGTTCGGGCTGGGCCTGCTACAGGTGCTCGGCACGATCGCGGTCGCGCTTGCGCTCGGCTACGTGCTGGAGCGCTGGGTACACATCACGTGGGAGGCGAGCGTGGCGCTGGGCGGCGCGCTCGCGATGTCGTCGACGGCGATCGTCAGCAAGATGCTCGCCGAGCGGCTCGAAATCGAAACGGAACACGGTCGCAATATTTTCGGCGTGCTGCTGTTCCAGGATCTGGCCGTGGTGCCGCTGCTCATCATCATCGCCGCGTTCGGCAGCGATTCGAAGCATCTGATGGAAGCACTCGGTCTCGCCGCGGTGAAGATCGTGATCGCGCTCGCCGTGCTGCTGATCGTCGGGCAGCGCTTCATGACGCGCTGGTTCAACGTGGTCGCGCGGCGGCGCTCGCAGGAACTGTTCATCCTGAACCTGCTGCTGGTGACGCTGGGCGCCGCGTTCATCACCGAGAAATTCGGTCTGTCGCTTGCGCTTGGCGCGTTCATCGCCGGCATGCTGATCGCCGAAACGCCTTACCGGCATCAGGTGGAAGAGGACATCAGGCCGTTTCGCGACGTGCTGCTCGGGCTCTTCTTCGTGACGACCGGCATGCTGCTGAACCCGCACGTGGTCTGGGACCATCCGTTCATCGTGCTCGGCTTTCTGCTCGGGCCGATCCTGCTGAAAATGGTGATGATCACCGCGCTCTCGCGGCTTTTCGGCGCCTCGCCCGGGGTCGCGATGCGCACGGGTATCGGCCTCGCGCAGGCGGGCGAATTCGGCTTCGTGCTGCTGAACCTGATTCTCGACAAGCATCTCGTCGACGCCACGTTGCTGCAGGCGATCCTCGCCGCGATGCTGCTGTCGATGCTGGCCGCGCCGTTCCTGATCCAGAACGCGGACCGGATCGTGCTGCGCCTGTCGTCGACGGAATGGATGATGCAATCGTTGCAGATGACGCGCATCGCCACGCAGAGCCTGAAGCAGAGTGGCCACGTGATCATCTGCGGGTACGGCCGCGCGGGGCAGAATCTCGCGCGCATGCTCGAACACGAAGGCCTTTCGTACGTCGCGCTCGACCTCGATCCGGATCGCGTGGCGGCCGCCGCGGCGGCGGGCGAATCGGTCGTGTTCGGCGACGCCGGGCGGCGCGAATCGCTGCTCGCCGCCGGCCTCCACCGTTGCGCGACGGTCGCGATCACGTATGCGAACACGCCGTCCGCGCTGCGCGTGCTGAACAACATTCACGAACTCGAGCCGACGCTGCCGGTGATCGTGCGGACCGTCGACGATGCCGACCTGGAGAAACTGCTCGCCGCCGGCGCGACCGAGGTGATTCCGGAGATCGTGGAAGGCAGCCTGATGCTGGCATCGCACACGCTGGTGCTGATGGGCGTGCCGATGCGGCGCGTCGTGCGGCGCGTCGAGGAGATGCGCGATGAGCGGTACAGCCTGCTGCGCGGCTATTTCCACGGCGCCGACGACCAGGGCGACGAGGACCGCTACGAACAGGTGCGGCTACAATCGGTGCCGGTCGACGAAAAGGCCGACGCGGTGGGCCGCACACTCGCGGAGTTGGGGCTTTACGAGCTTGGCGTCGAAGTGACGGCGATCCGGCGGCACGGCATTCGCGGCGTCGAGCCGGATCCGCAGACGCGTCTGCGCGCGCTCGATATCGTCGTGCTGCGCGGCCTGCCTGAAGCGCTGGCCGAAGCGGACGAGCGGCTGTCGAAACATCGGCGCGCGGGTGCGGTTGCGGCCTGAGAGGCCAGAACAAGCCTCCACCTTTTTCACCGGCCGCATGCCTCGCGCGGACATATCGCCATGGGCGGTTTCCGAAGCGCCGCGGGCGCGGTCGATACTGAAGCTATTACACGGAATACTGGAGACATCATGTCCAACGCAACTTCGCTCGCGCCCGCCGATGCGCCACTGAACGCGGCCGGGTTCGTGAAGAGCCAGATCCGCACCGTGCCCGACTGGCCGCAGGCGGGTGTGCAGTTTCGCGACATCACGCCGTTGCTGCAGCAGCCGAAAGCGATGCGCGTGCTGATCGACCTGTTCGTGCTGCGCTATATCGACGCGAAGCTCGACTACATCGCCGGGCTGGACGCGCGCGGTTTCATCATCGGGCCCATTCTCGCGTTCGAGCTGAATCTCGGCTTCATCCCGATCCGCAAGGTCGGCAAGCTGCCGTACAGGACGGTCGCGGAGTCGTATCACCTCGAATATGGCACGGCGACCGTCGAGATTCACGAGGACGCGTGCGGCCCTGGCGACCGCGTCGTGCTTATCGACGATCTGATCGCAACCGGCGGCACGATGATGGCCGGCAAGAAGCTGCTCGAACGGCTCGGCGCGCAGGTGGTGGAAGGCGCGGCGATCATCGATCTGCCGGATCTTGGCGGCGCGCGGCTTCTGCGCGAAGCGGGGCTGCCGCTCTACACCGTGACCGAATTCGGCGGACACTGACCGCACGTCGCGTACTCGTCCAACGCACCTGGATAAAAACGATGCCCAATTTCCTGCTGTTTCTCGCGACATCCATCGCGATCACGCTGGCGCCCGGTCCTGACAACCTGCAGGTGCTCGCGCGCGGTATTTCCCAAGGCCGCGCGGCAGGCGTTGTCGCCGCGCTGGGTTTTGCCGCCGGCATCACGTTCCATACGACGCTTGCAGCGCTGGGCGTCGCGGCCGTGCTGCGCTCGTCGCCGGTTGCGTTTCAGGCGATCAAGCTGGCCGGTGCCGCGTATCTGGTCTGGATCGGCATCAAGGCGCTGCGCAGCCAGGGTCTCGCGACGGCACATGAACGGCCGCCGCAGCCGTTGCGGCTGGTGTTCCGGCAAAGCGTGCTCGGCAACGTCATGAACCCGAAGGTCACGCTGTTCTTCATCGTGTTCCTGCCGCAGTTCGTCGATCCGCACGGCGCGCAGAACGTCACGCTGCAGATGCTCGAACTGGGCGCCACGTTCATGCTGCAGACCGTGGTGGTGTTTTCGCTGTTCGGCCTGTGTGCGGGCATGATCGGTAGCTGGCTGCGTCGGCGGCCGCGCGTGGGCGTGTGGCTCGACCGCCTTGCCGGCGCGACGTTCATCGCGATCGGCATTCGCGTCGCGTTGCGCGACTAGAGGGCAGGAGCTTCGACCATGACTTTGCCATGCATCGTTTCCGCGCGCCGTTTCGACGCGCGCGCCCACATGCCGTTCTGGACCGGTAACGAGCGGGTCGGCTGGATCCGTACATCCGACGTGCCGCTGCTCACGCGCTGGCCGGATGTATTCGACATCGACGACGCGCGCGTCACGTTGTCGGCGCGATTCGACACGCCCGATCTGCGTAGCGCGGCGCTCGGCGCGGTGATCGGCGCGCTCGCCGCCGAGGGCCGCATTCCGGGCTGGCGCGACGAGACGTACGCGATCCGCAACGCGTTCGACGCACCGCCGCTCGCGTATATCGAACGGGCCGCGTCGCGCTTCTTCGGGACGATGACGTACGCGGTGCATCTGAACGGCGTCGTAGAATATGGCGATCGCGCGCCGCAATTGTGGATCGCGCGCCGCAGCGATACGAAGGCGACCGATCCCGGCATGCTGGATAACGTCGTCGCGGGCGGCATCGGCTGGGGCTTCGGTGTCGAGGAAACCATCGTGAAGGAGTGCTGGGAAGAAGCGGGCATTCCGGAAGACATCGCCGCGCGCGCGGTGGCGGGACGTACCGCGCATGTGTTGCAGTCGTTGCCCGAAGGCACGCAGGCCGAACAGGTGTTCATCTACGATTTGCCGTTGCCGGCGGATTTCGCGCCGCGCAATCAGGACGGCGAAGTGGGCGAGCACCGCCTCGCGCGGATCGACGAAGTCGCGCGCTGGATCGAGGAGGGCGCGATGACGGTCGACGCGAGCCTCGCGACGCTCGACGTTCTGCTGCGGCGCCGCTGGATCGATGAAGACGCTTGCGAGGGCATTGCCACGGTGTTCGCCCCGGCGATTTTCTGAAGCGCCGCGCGTTGCCATACTGATACTGAATGAATTACGGATCGAAGAAGGGAGTCACCCAGGTCATGTCGACCGAACATAGCTTTATTCTCAAACTGTCGTGTGCCGACCGGCCAGGCATCGTGCATGCGGTGTCCGGCTTTCTGTTCGAGCGCGGCAGCAATATTCTCGACTCGGCGCAGTTTGGCGACAGCCACACGGGCGAGTTCTTCATGCGCGTTCATTTCCAGCAGGTCGGCGGCGATCCGGGGCTGGATGCGCTGCGCATGTCGTTCGCGACGCTCGCCGAACAGTTCGGCATGAAGTGGGAGTTGCACGATGCATCGGTGAGGCCGCGCGTCGTGATCATGGTCTCGAAGATCGGCCATTGCCTGAACGATCTGCTGTTTCGCTATCGCACCGGCCAGCTTGGCATCGAAATTCCCGCGATCATTTCGAACCACAAGGAGTTTTATCAGCTCGCGGCGAGCTATGACATTCCGTTCCATCATTTCCCGCTGACGGGCTCGACGCCCGACGCGAAGGCCGCGCAGGAAGCGCGCGTGCTCGAAGTGATTGAAGAACACCAGGCCGATCTGGTCGTGCTCGCACGGTACATGCAGATCCTGTCGCCGCAACTGTGCGACCGGCTGGCCGGACGGGCGATGAATATTCACCATTCGTTCCTGCCGAGCTTCAAGGGCGCCAAGCCTTATTACCAGGCGTTCGATCGCGGCGTGAAACTGATCGGCGCGACCGCGCACTACGTGACGACCGATCTCGACGAAGGTCCGATCATCGAGCAGGAAGTCGAGCGCGTGGATCACAGCATGACGCCGGAGCAACTGACTGCGATTGGCCGCGATGTCGAGTGCGTGACGCTGGCGCGCGCGGTGAAGTGGCATGTGGAGCACCGTGTTGTGCTGAATGGAAGCAAGACGGTGGTTTTTCGCTGAGATGCGTGTCTGCCGCCCATCGGGCAGCACTGCAACACAGGGCAGCACCGTAGTAAAAAGGCCCGCGGCATCACTGCCACGGGCCTTTCTGTTTC
>CALFSF010000379.1 GCA_937917025.1 uncultured Paraburkholderia sp. | reverse complement strand
CACAGGCAAATCGCCGACGCACTCGCCTGGCTGCACGCCCGCGTGCAGCCAGCGGCGCATCTGCACGCCGATACGCGCGCGATTGCCGCCGGCGACGTGTTTCTTGCGTATGCCGTCGATGGCGCCGACAACCGCCCGTTCATCGATAACGCGCTCGAACGCGGCGCTACGGCGGTGCTCGTTCAGCCCGAAAATTTCACCGGCGCAATCGATCCAGCCCGCGCACTCGCCGTGCCGGCGCTGAACGATCTGGCTGGCCCGATTGCGAGTGCCTGGTACAACGATCCGAGCGATGCGATGCGCGTGGTCGGCGTGACGGGCACGAACGGGAAAACGTCGTGCAGCCAGTGGATTGCGTCGGCGCTGACGGCCACCGGCACGCGCTGCGCGATCATCGGCACGCTCGGCAGCGGCATGCCGGGCCAGCTCGTCCACACCGGTTTCACTACGCCCGACGCGCCGCAGCTTCAGCGCAGTCTCGCGCGGTTGCGCGATGCCGGCGCGCAGGCAGTCGCGATGGAAGTGTCGTCGCACGCGCTGCATCAGGGGCGCGTGAACGGCACGTCGTTCGACATCGCCGTGTTCACGAACCTCACGCAGGATCATCTGGATTATCACGGCACGTTTGCCGCCTACGAGGCGGCCAAGGCGCGTCTCTTCGCGTGGCCCGGTTTGCGCGCGGCCGTGATCAATCGCGACGACGAAGCTGGCCGCCGCCTGCTCGCAAGCGTCCATGGCCAGGTCCGCACGATCGCTTACGGCATCGAGGGCGCTCACGATCAAGCGCCGGAGACCGCGCCGTCCGACGCATGGCTCGTCGCGTCGAACGTTCGCGCGACGGCGACGGGCACGGCCTTTCATCTGACCACGTCGGAATGGGGCGACGCCGACGTGGAAGTCGCGACGCTCGGCGCGTTCAACGTGAGCAATCTGCTTGGCGTGCTGGGCGCGCTGCTCGCCGCCGACGTGCCGTTCGACGCCGCGCTCGTGGAACTGGAAAAGCTCGAGCCGGTAAACGGACGCATGCAGCGCCTCGGCGGCCGCTTGCAGAACGACGAACCGCTCGTCGTGATCGATTACGCGCACACGCCCGACGCGCTCGAAAAGACGCTCGCGGCGCTGCGTCCGATCGCGGTCGCGCGCGGTGGCGAACTCGTCTGCATGTTCGGTTGCGGCGGCGATCGCGACGCGACGAAGCGTCCGCTGATGGGCGCGATCGCCGAATCGTTCGCGGACGTGCTCGTCGTGACGAGCGATAACCCGCGCAGCGAGGATCCGGCGTCGATCATCGACCAGATCGTCGCGGGCATGAAGGACGCCACGAAGGCGCGCCGCATCGACGACCGCGCAAGCGCGATCCTGCATGCGATCCGCCACGCCGCGCGCGAAGACGTGATCGTGCTGGCCGGCAAAGGGCACGAAGCAACACAGGAAATCATGGGCAGGAAACGTGCTTTCTCCGACCAGGATCACGCTCGCCTCGCGCTCGCCGCGCGCGCGACGCAGGCTCGCGGAGGTGGCGAATGACGATGTATTCGCTGCGCGAAGCCGCCGCGCTGATTCCCGGTGCGACCGTACTCGGCGATGAATCGGTGACGTTCGGGCGCGTGTCGACCGACAGCCGCACGGCCGGCCCCGGCGACCTCTTCGTCGCGCTGAAGGGCGACCGTTTCGATGCGCACGATTTCCTGCCGGAAGTCGCGGCGCGCCACGTGAGCGCCGCGCTCGTCACCCGCAGCCCGGGCGACTGGCGCGTGCCCGCGCTGCGCGTCGCCGATACGCGGGTTGCGCTGGGCGCGCTCGCGCGCGGCTGGCGCCGGCGGTTCTCGATGCCGCTCGTCGCGGTCACGGGCAGCAACGGCAAGACGACGGTCAAGGAAATGATCGCGTCGATCTTCGCGGCGGCGGTGGGTGAGCCGGCGCGACTCGCCACCGCCGGCAACTTCAACAACGACATCGGCCTTCCGCTCACGCTCTTCCGTCTCACTGACGCGCACCGGCTCGCGGTCGTCGAACTCGGCATGAACCATCCGGGCGAAACCGATCTGCTCGCGAAAATCGCCGAGCCGACCGTCGCGGTGGTCAACAACGCGCAGCGCGAGCATCAGGAATTCATGGCGACCGTCGAAGCGGTCGCGCTCGAACACGCGAGCGTGATTCATGCGCTGAAGCCGGAAGGCGTCGCCGTCTTCCCCGCTGACGACCGGTACGCGAGTATCTGGCGCGTCGCCGCGACGGGCAGCCAGATCATCGACTTCGCGCTGAATTCCCCGGCGGAATCAGTCGCGGGGCGCTCGACCGAGGCCGCGGTCGTCGGCACGTTCGACGGCAGCCGTTTGACGATCGATACGCCGCAAGGCCGCGTGGAAGTCGCGCTGCAGGTGCTCGGCGAGCACAACGCGCGCAACGCGCTCGCGGCAACCGCGGCGGCGCTTGCGTCGAATGTGTCGCTCGACGCGATCCGGCGCGGTCTCGAAGCGTTCGGCGCGGTGAAGGGCCGTCTGCAGGTGAAGCGCGCGGCGTCGGGCTCGTTCGCGGGCGCAATCGTCATCGACGACACGTACAACGCCAACCCCGACTCGATGCGCGCCGCGATCGACGTGCTCGCGGGGTGCGCAGCGCCGCGCGTGCTGGTGATGGGCGACATGGGCGAAGTGGGCGACAGCGGCCCGGCGTTTCATCGCGAAGTCGGTGCATACGCGAAGGAGCGCGGCATCGAAACGTTGCTCGCCACGGGCGACGCGGCGCGCGATGCATGCAGCGCATACGGCGCGGAGGCGCGTCATTTCGATGACACCGCCGCGCTCGTCGCGCATTTGCAGCAGGCCGGCTTCGGGCCGGATACAACGATTCTCGTGAAAGGCTCGCGCTTCATGAAAATGGAACGCGTGGTGGACGCCGTGACGAGTCCACAACCCTCTGCACCGGGCACGACGCCCGGCGCACACTGAAATAGAAGGACCGAGGCATGCTTCTGGCGCTGGCGCAATGGCTGCAGAATGACGCAAGCTTTTTGCGCGTGTTCAGTTATCTGACTTTTCGGGCGGTCGCGGCGACCATTACCGCGCTCGTGATCGGGCTCGTCTGTGGCCCGGCCGTGATCCGCAAGTTGACCGAGATGAAGGTCGGCCAGGCCGTCCGTAAAGACGGCCCGCCGACTCACCTCGTGAAATCCGGCACGCCGACGATGGGCGGCGTGCTGATCCTGATCAGCATCGGCGTCGCAACGCTGTTGTGGGCCGACCTGACGAACCGCTTCATCTGGATCGTGATCCTCGTCACGTTCGGCTTCGGCGTGATCGGCTGGGTGGACGATTACCGCAAGGTCGTCTACAAGGATCCGCGCGGCATGTCGTCGCGCGAAAAATATTTCTGGCAGTCGGTGATCGGGCTTTTCGCCGCGGTCTATCTCGCCTTCAGCGTGTCGGAAGCGAGCAACGTGCGCGTGCTCGATCTTTTCATGGCGTGGGTGCGAAGCGGGCTGTCGATGGGCCTGCCCGCGCGCGCCGACCTGTTGCTGCCGTTCGTGAAATCGATCAGCTATCCGCTCGGCGTCTGGGGCTTCATCCTGCTGACGTATCTCGTGATCGTCGGCGCGAGCAACGCGGTGAATCTCACCGACGGTCTCGACGGTCTCGTGATCATGCCGGTCGTGCTGGTCGGCGCGTCGCTCGGCGTGTTCGCCTACGTGATGGGTAGCTCGGTCTACTCGAAGTATCTGCTGTTCCCTCATATTCCCGGCGCGGGCGAGCTGCTGATCTTCTGTTCGGCGATGAGCGGCGCCGGGCTGGCGTTTCTCTGGTACAACACGCACCCCGCGCAGATGTTCATGGGCGACGTCGGCGCCCTCGCGCTCGGCGGCGCGCTCGGCACGATCGCGGTCATCGTGCGCCAGGAAATCGTGCTCTTCATCATGGGTGGCATCTTCGTCGCGGAAACGCTGTCGGTGATCTTGCAGGTCACGTGGTTCAAATACACGAAGCGTCGCTACGGAGAAGGCCGACGTTTCTTCAAGATGGCGCCGCTGCATCACCACTTCGAACTGTCGGGCTGGAAAGAGACGCAGGTGGTGGTGCGCTTCTGGATCATCACGCTCATGTTGTGCCTGTTCGGTCTGTCCACGCTCAAGCTGCGCTGAGCGCAGTGAACGTGACGGTTCGTCGCGGTCTGGCTGATGAAGTGAAATAAAGGGAAAGCAAGCAATGTTTGGCGAGAAGTTTCGGGATCGGCAAAAGCCGATGGTGCTCGTGCTGGGACTCGGTGAATCGGGTCTCGCGATGGCGCGCTGGTGCGCGCGCCACGGGTGCCGGCTGCGCGTTGCCGATACGCGCGAAGTGCCGCCGAACCTGTCCGGGCTCGAAGCGCACGGCATCGATGCCGACTTTGTCGGCGGCCCGTTTTCGCCCGTATTGCTCGAAGGCGTGGAACTGGTCGCGATCAGTCCGGGTCTGTCGCCGCTCGCCGCCGACCTGCTGCCGCTGATCGCCGAAGCGCGCGAGAAAGACATCCCCGTGTGGGGCGAACTCGAATTCTTCGCGCAGGCACTGAAGACGCTCGGCGAAAGCGGCTACGCGCCGAAGGTGATCGCCATCACCGGCACGAACGGCAAGACCACGACGACGAGTCTCACCGGCCTCCTGTGCGAGCGCGCGGGCAGGAAGGTCGCGGTCGCGGGCAATATCAGCCCCGCCGTGCTCGACAAACTCACCGAAGCGATCGACAACACCGCGCTGCCGGACATCTGGGTGCTCGAACTGTCGAGCTTCCAGCTGGAAACCGCGCACACGTTTGCTCCGGATGCGGCCGTGGTGCTGAACATCACGCAGGATCACCTCGACTGGCACGGCGGGCTGGACGCATACGCCGCCGCGAAGGGCCGCATCTTCGGGCCGCAAACGGTCCGCGTGCTGAACCGCGACGACGCGCGCGTGATGGCGCTCGCGCCTGCCGAAGGCGCCCAGAAGGAAGCGTCCCTGGGCGGCTCATCTGTACCGGTGATCACGTTCGGCCTGAACGAGCCGACGCGTGCGGGCGACTACGGTCTGCTGCGCGATAACGCGATGAACTGGCTCGTCGAGGCGCACGACCGCGACGCCGGCGATGAGCCGCAACCCACGCGCCGTCGCAGGAACGAAACCACCACGCCGCCGGACATCGGCCTGAAGCGCCTGATGCCCGCCGACGCGCTGCGCATTCGCGGCCTGCACAACGCAGCGAACGCGCTGGCCGCATTCGCGCTCGCGCGCGCCATCGGCCTGCCGGGCGCGCCGCTTCTGCATGGCCTGCGCGAATACCGTGGCGAGCCGCATCGCGTGGAACTGATTGCGTCGATTGAAGGCGTCGATTTCGTCGACGACAGCAAGGGCACGAACGTCGGTGCGACGGTCGCCGCGCTCGACGGCCTCGCGCAGCGCGCGGTGCTGATCGCGGGCGGCGACGGCAAGGGGCAGGCATTCGAGCCGCTCGCCGCGCCCGTGATGCGCTGGTGCCGCGCCGTGATGCTGATCGGCCGCGACGCGCCGCTGATCCGCGCGGCGCTCGAGGACACCGGCATCGCGCTCACCGATCACGCGACGCTCGAAGACGCGACGCGCGCCGCGAGCGCGCTCGCGCAGCCGGGCGACGCCGTGCTGCTGTCGCCGGCATGCGCGAGCTTCGACATGTTCAAGGGTTACGCGCACCGCGCGGCGGTGTTCCGCGGCACGGTCGAGGAAATCGCCGCGCAACGGGGGACGATGATATGAGCTGGTCCGAACGCTTCGGCTCGCGCCTCACGAAACAACGCGGCTCCGCCGGCGGCGAAAGGGTGTCCGTGCGCGCGGCAGGCAGCGGTCTGGCGAGCGCCGTCAATGGCGTGAAGCCGCTGCGCTCGCGCATGCTCGATTACGACCATTCGCTGCTGTGGGTCGTGATCGCGCTGCTCGGTCTCGGCGTGGTGATGGTGTATTCGGCGTCGATCGCGATGCCCGACTCGCCGAAGTACGCCGCGTATCGCGACTACGCGTTCCTCGTGCGGCATCTGGTTTCGCTGGCGGTCGCCACCGTCGCGGCCGTGATCACGTTCCGGATTCCGATCTCGGTGTGGGACAAATACGCGCCGAAGTTTTTCCTGCTCGCGCTGTTCACGCTCGTGATCGTGCTGATTCCGCACATCGGCAAGGGCGTGAACGGCGCGCGCCGCTGGATACCGCTCGGCATCACGAACATGCAGCCGTCGGAAATCATGAAGCTCGCCGTGACGATCTACGCGGCGAACTACACGGTGCGCAAGCAGGAATACATGCAAAGCTTCGCGAAAGGCTTTCTGCCGATGGCGTTCGCCGTCGGCGTGGTCGGCGCGCTGCTGCTGCTCGAGCCGGACATGGGCGCGTTCATGGTGATCGCGGCGATAGCGATGGGCGTGCTGTTCCTCGGCGGCGTGAACGGCAAGCTGTTCGGCGGCCTCGTCGCCACCGCGGTGGGCACGTTCAGCCTGCTGGTGTGGGCGTCGCCGTGGCGTCGCGAGCGGATCTTCGCGTATCTCGATCCATGGGACGACCGTTACGCGCAGGGCAAGGCCTATCAGCTGACGCACTCGCTGATCGCGTTCGGACGGGGCGAATGGTTTGGCGTCGGCCTTGGCGGCAGCGTCGAGAAGCTCAATTACCTGCCGGAAGCGCATACCGACTTCATTCTCGCCGTGATTGGCGAGGAACTCGGCTTTGTCGGCGTGCTGGTCGTGATCCTGCTGTTCTACTGGATCGTGCGCCGCTCGTTCGAGATCGGCCGTCAGGCGCTCGCGCTCGACCGCACGTTCGCGGGGCTCGTCGCGAAAGGCATCGGCATCTGGTTTGGCGCGCAGACGTTCATCAACATGGGCGTGAACCTTGGCCTTTTGCCCACCAAGGGTTTGACGCTGCCGCTCGTGAGTTATGGCGGGTCGGGCATCCTGTTGAACTGCGTCGCGCTGGCGGTGCTGATGCGGGTCGATTATGAAAATCGTGTGCTGATGCGTGGGGGGAAGGTATGACCCCCATGCAGCAGCGCACGATTTCGGCGAAGGCTAACTTCGTGCGCGAAGCGCGCGAAGTTAAGCGTAGCGGCCGGAGCCAAAACGGGTTTTCGTTTGTGCTGATGCGTGGGGGGAAGGTATGACCCCCATGCAGCAGCGCACGCTCCTGGTGATGGCCGGCGGCACCGGGGGACACGTGTTCCCGGGGCTCGCGGTCGCGCACCGGATGCAGGCGTGGGGCTGGCGCGTCGTGTGGCTCGGCAACCCGACCGGCATGGAAGCGACGCTCGTGCCGAAGCACGGCATCCCGATGGAGTTCGTGCGCTTCGGCGGTCTGCGCGGCAAGGGCCTGAAGACAAAGCTGATGCTGCCGGTGAACCTGCTGCGCGCGTGCATGCAAAGCCTCTCCGTGCTGCGTCGCGTGAAGCCGGACGTCGTGCTTGGGATGGGCGGATACATCACGTTTCCGGCCGGCCTCATGACTGCGATGAGCGGCCGCCCGCTCGTGCTGCACGAACAGAATTCAATCGCGGGCCTGACGAACAAGGTGCTCGCGAAAGTTGCAAAGCGCGTGCTGGTCGCGTTTCCGGATGCATTACCCCATGCCGAATGGACAGGTAATCCGATTCGTGAGGAACTTGCGCTGACATTGGCACCCAAAGCTCGCTACGCACAACGCAGCGGGCCGCTGAATGTGCTGGTCGTCGGCGGCAGTCTGGGCGCGGCGGCGCTGAACGAAGTCGTGCCGCGCGCGCTGGCGCTGCTTGCGCCGGAGCAACGTCCGCGCATCGTGCATCAGGCGGGCGCGAAGCATATCGACGCATTGAAGGCGAACTACGCGGAAGCGGGCTTGCAGACCGGCGACGATCTGCGGCTCGTGCCGTTTATCGACGACATGGCGTCGGCCTATGCGAACGCGGATCTGGTGATCTGCCGTTCGGGCGCGATGACGGTCGCGGAAATTGCAGCAGTCGGCGTGGCGGCGTTTTTCGTGCCGTTCCCGCACGCAGTAGACGATCACCAGACAACCAACGCAGCGTTTCTCGCCGATCACGGCGCGGCGCTCGTCGTGCAGCAACGCGATCTGTCGGCGGATACCCTCGCCGGCTGGTTGCGCAGCCAGACGCGGGACATCCTCGCGGACATGGCGGAGCGTTCGCGCTCGCTCGCGAAACCCGATGCCACCGAACAGGTCGCGCAGATCTGCGCCGCCGTGGCGGGTGTAATCCCGAGCTTGAGCCCGGAAGGAAGGCAACAATGAAACACATCGTCAAACATATTCACTTTGTCGGCATCGGCGGCGCCGGCATGAGCGGCATCGCCGAAGTGCTCGTCAATCTCGGCTACCAGGTGAGCGGCTCCGACCTCGCGCGCAACGCGGTGACCGATCGCCTCAGCGCGCTCGGCGCGCGCGTCGCCATCGGTCACGACGAGGCGAACATCGAAGGGGCGAACGCCGTCGTCGTTTCGACGGCGGTGCGCAGCGACAACCCGGAAGTGCTCGCCGCGCGTCACCGGCGCATTCCGATCGTGCCGCGCGCGGTGATGCTCGCGGAACTGATGCGCCTGAAGCAGGGCATCGCGATTGCCGGCACGCACGGCAAGACGACCACCACGTCGCTGGTGGCGAGCGTGCTCGCGGCCGGCGGACTCGATCCGACGTTCGTGATCGGCGGGCGGCTCATCAGCGCGGGCGCGAATGCGCGGCTCGGAACGGGCGACTTCATCGTCGCGGAAGCGGACGAATCGGATGCGTCGTTCCTGAACCTGTTTCCGGTGATCGAAGTCATCACCAACATCGACGCCGATCACATGGACACCTACGGCCACGATTTCGCGCGGCTCAAGCAGGCGTTCATCGAGTTCACGCATCGTCTGCCGTTTTATGGCATCGCGGTGCTGTGCGTCGACGATCCGAACGTCAAGGAAATCCTGCCGTTCGTCTCGAAGCCGATCATCCGCTACGGTTTCGCGCCCTACGCGCAGGTGCGCGCGGTGAACGTCGAAGCGAAAGACGGACGTATGCATTTCACCGCCATGCGCGAGGATGCCGCGCCGATCGATATCGTTTTGAACCTGCCCGGCACGCACAACGTACAGAACGCCTTGGCCGCGATCGCAATCGCGACTGAACTTGAAGTCAAGGATGCCGATATCCAGCGGGCGCTCGCGGATTTCAACGGCGTCGGTCGCCGCTTCCAGCGTTACGGCGAAGTGCCGGCGCCGGATGGCGGCACGTACACGCTGGTCGACGATTACGGGCATCACCCGGTCGAGATGGCCGCGACGGTCGCGGCCGCGCGCGGTGCCTTTCCCGATCGCCGGCTCGTGCTGGCGTTTCAGCCGCACCGCTTCACGCGCACGCGCGACTGCTTCGAGGATTTCGTGAAGGTGCTGTCGACGGTCGACGCGCTGGTCCTGACCGAAGTCTACGCAGCCGGCGAAGCGCCGATCATCGCCGCCGACGGCCGCGCGCTCGCGCGCGCGCTGCGCGTGGCAGGCAAGGTCGAGCCGGTATTTGTCGACACGGTGGATGAAGTGCCGGATGCGCTCGCAGCAGTGGTGCGCGGCGGTGACGTAGTGATCACGATGGGTGCGGGTTCGATCGGCGGTGTGCCGGGCCGGATCGCCCAGGAACAGAAGGTGTGAGATGAGCGGTATCGACCCTAAACAGTTCGGCAAGGTGGCAGTGCTTCTCGGCGGGAATTCCTCCGAGCGCGAGGTGTCGCTCACTTCCGGCCGTCTCGTGCTGCAAGGCCTGCGCGACGCGGGCGTGGATGCGCATCCGTTCGATCCGGCTGAGCGTCCGCTCGCCGCATTGAAGGAAGAAGGTGGGGTGCGCGCGTTCAACGCGCTGCACGGCGGCTACTGCGAGAACGTCCAGATTCGGGGCGCGCTCGATTTCTGTGGCATCCGCTACCCGGGT
>CALFSF010000378.1 GCA_937917025.1 uncultured Paraburkholderia sp. | reverse complement strand
ACGAAATCCGGCGTGGACGTAGCGACAATGATGAGATCGATGGACTGCGGGTCGATGTCGGCCGCTTCGATCGCGCGTTGCGAAGCGATCAGCGCGAGATCGCTCGTGGTGACATCAGGTTCCGCGAAATGACGGGCATGAATGCCCGTGCGCGCGACGATCCACTCGTCGCTTGTCTCGACGCCCTGCTTCGCGAGACGTTCTGCCAGGTCCTGATTCGTGACACGTGCGGGCGGCAGATAGCTGCCGGTGCCCAGCACGCGCGAATAAATAGTCGATTGAGCCATTATGCCTTCGAGGATTGCGCAGCGTAGGGATCGGCTGGCTGGCCCGCGACCGGGCTGGCCTGACCCGCGCCGCCTGTCTCCGGGTTCGCCCCGGGGGCGACCCCACGTGCCGCCTGTTCGAGAGGACCCGCATTCTCTTCCATCGCGGATGCAAGGCGTTCGAGCACGCCATTTTTGACGGCATCATACCCGCGTTTGATCGCCCACTCAAACGCGTAGGCATCGGCCGAACCGTGGCTTTTGATCACGAGGCTGCGCAACCCGAGCAGCGCCGCGCCATTGTATTGCCGGTGGTCGACGCGCTTCTTGAAACGCATCAATACCGGCAACGCGAGAACGGCCATCAGCTTCGTGAGCCACGAGCGGCCGAACTCTTCCTTGATGATATCGGAAAGCATCTGCGCGAGCCCTTCCGACGTCTTCAATGCGACATTGCCGACGAAACCATCGCAAACGATGACGTCGACGGTACCTTTATAGATATCGTCGCCTTCGACATTGCCGCGGAAGTTGAGCGTGCTTGCACGCAGCAGTTCGCCGGCGCGCTTGATCGTCTCATTGCCCTTGATGACTTCTTCACCGATGTTGAGCAGGCCGATGGTGGGCCGCTCCTTGCCTTCGAGCGCGGACACGAGCGCGTGCCCCATCTCGGCGAATTGCAGCAGATGCTGCGGCTCGCAGTCGACGTTGGCGCCAAGGTCCAGCATCATCGTGTAGCCGGTGCGGTTCGGCAGGGCGAACGCGATCGCCGGGCGCTCGATGCCCGGGAGCGTTTTCAGCACGTAACGGGAAACCGCCATCAGCGCGCCGGTATTGCCGGCGGAGACGAAGGCCTGCGCCTCGCCTTCCTTGACGCGGTTCAGCGCGACGCGCATCGACGAGTCTTTCTTTTTGCGCAGGGCGACTTCGACCGGATCGTCCATGGCGACGATCTCGGTGGCCGCGACGACCGTCAGCGCAGACTCGTCCAGCGCCTTCAACTTCTTCAGCTGGGCCCGGATCGCGGTTTCGATGCCGACGAGCATCAGATGCACGTCGGGATGCGAGCGAACGAAGTTGACGGCCGCGGGAACGGTCACGGACGGGCCGTGGTCGCCTCCCATGCAATCGATCGTGAGCTTTACAGTCATGGAATGCGACGAATTTCAGGCACAAAAAAGCGGCAGTTGAATGCCGCCTTTTTGTCGAGCCGGGAAAATGTCAAGCGAACTGATCGCCACGCGACACGCCATTGAACGCAACGCGGAAGACGCGACGAGTCGGGAACGATTAATCGTTCTTCGTCTTGACGACTTTCTTGCCGCGATAGTAGCCGTTCGGGCTAACGTGGTGACGCAGATGCACTTCACCCGTGCCCGGTTCGACAGCCAGCGGTGCTGCGCCGAGGAAATCGTGCGAGCGGTGCATGCCGCGCTTCGACGGCGACTTCTTGTTTTGTTGAACTGCCATGATAACTCCTAAAAATTTTCCGAATTCTAACACAGCCCGATAAGGCAATCGGCCCTGGCCGACTGGCCAATACGTCGATATACCCTCGCGCTCCCATGCAACCGTTCAGTGCTTTTCGCCGCCCGGGCCGCCCCGCTTGAGCCCTTCGAGCGCCGCAAATGGATTCGGCCGCCCGGGTTCGCCACCCTCGCCGGCTTCGTCCTGCGCCGCCTCGTCGCCCTCGCCATCCGCACCGCTTACACCCGAGACGAGACTTTCGTGAACCTCGGGGCAAACATCGTGCTTCGGCACCAGCGGCAGCGAAAGCAGCAATTCCTCTTCGATCAACTCGACGAGATCGAACTGGCGTGAGCCCACGATCACCTCGACTTCATCCTCATCCAGCGGGAATTCTTCCGCTTCTTCCTCGGTGTTGACTACCCGGTATATCGCGTCGACGTTGAACGCCTGCTCGTACGGGGCCAGACAACGCTGACACACCAGCCACGCCGCACCGTGAAGCGCGAGCCGCAGATACGGCTGCGGACCCTCGGTGCCGTCGTCCTGCAATTCGGGCTGGGTCGACCCTTCCGCCTGCCAGGTGAACGCGGTATCGCGGTCTGGCGCCTCGGCCGGGACTTCGTTTAACATGCGCGGCAGTTGCGAGACGCGCACCACGCCCGCGGCCTGCCGCCCACTTCGCGCGAATTCGAACAGATCGAGTTCGCGCGGATCGAGAACGGCAGCGGGACCCGCAGGTTTGCCAGGATGTTCAGTCATGTGCGCTCCTGCGTGGGCGGTCGCGGATTGGCCGCGACGGCCCGGTCGGCCTTTCAGCCGGGAAGAAGATCCGGCATGTTCGGCGCATTGCCTTGTGCGATGTTCGCAACAGGCGCGCGCAATTAACATACCGATGAAAAGCCCAAAATCATATCCGCTTTGTCTTTTCGAGTCAAACACTTAAGTCCGCATCCGGAAACCGGTTCGCGGCCTGCCTCTCCAGCCTTTGGTCCACTATGCAAGCCTCCCCGAATCTCCCGCCCCGCCTGATTCTCGCGTCGAGTTCGCGCTATCGCCGCGAACTGCTCGAGCGCCTGCGGATTCCGTTCGACGTCGTCGTGCCGGACATCGACGAGGCGCCGCTCGCGGGCGAAAGCCCCGCAACCACTGCATTGCGGCTCGCCGAAGCCAAGGCGCGCGCCGTCGCCGGCTCCAGCGCGGCAGCAGCATCGCGTACGCTTGTGATCGGCTCCGATCAGGTCGCGACTTACGACGGCCTGCAGATCGGCAAACCGGGCTCGCACGCAAAAGCGCTGGCGCAACTGCAGGCCATGCGCGGTCGCGAAGTGCTGTTTCATAGCGCGCTCTGTCTCTTCGACAGCGGATCGGGCCACGCGCAAACCGTCGATGTCGTCACGCACGTGCGCTTTCGCAACCTGCCGGACGCCGATCTCGACGCATATTTGCTGGCGGAAACGCCCTACGACGTCGCGGGCAGCGCAAAATCGGAAGGGCTTGGCATCGCGCTTCTCGAGGCAATCGATTCAGACGACCCCACGGCGCTGATCGGCCTCCCGCTGATCGCGCTCACCCGCATGCTGCTGGCGGCCGGTTACCCACTTTTTGGTGCACGATGAGCGGCATTCTCTACCTGATTCCCAACACACTCGGCGAAGGCGACGCGGACGCGCTCGCCGCCGTCCTGCCCGCACCGGTTCGCGCACAAGCCGCCGCGCTGCACTATTACATCGGCGAAAACGCGAAAACGACACGGGCGTTCCTGAAGAAAGTCGGTACCGACCGGCCGATTCAGGAAATCGAGATTCGCGAACTGAACGTGAACACGCCGGCCGGCGAAGTCGAAAAGCTGCTGGCGCCGATCCTTGCCGGAACGGATGCCGGGCTTGTTTCGGAAGCCGGTTGCCCGGCCGTCGCCGATCCGGGTGCGCTGCTCGTGCGGCGCGCACATGAGCGCGGCGTCAAGGTCGTGCCGTTCGTCGGGCCCAGTTCGATCCTGCTGGCATTGATGGCATCGGGCCTGAACGGCCAGAGCTTTGCGTTTCATGGCTATCTGCCGGTCGACGCAGCGGAGCGCGCGAAGCGTCTGCGCGAACTCGAACAACAGTCGCGCAAGTCGAAACAGACGCAGATTTTTATCGAGACGCCTTATCGCAACCGCGCGCTGCTGGATACGCTGATCGCGACCTGCGCGCCGTCGACGCTCGTCTGCGTCGCGGTCGATCTGACGCTGCCGGAAGAAACCATCGCGAGCCGCTCCGTGGCGGACTGGAAAAAGGCGCCGGCCATCGATCTGCACAAGCGGCCGGCGATTTTCCTGCTACTGGCGGTCTAGGCGAGACATCAAAGCGACAACGGCCACCCGGTCCCGCCCGGCGCGATATCCGCCGGGCTCCCCCGCCGTGCCGCATGAACAGCCTGCGTGATACACGCAAACCATCAACGGCGATGCAAGATCAACGCAGGCTGAACTTCCCGCCAGCGATCATCGCGTGCACGCCGGCCGCACCCACTGCCGCGCCGAATTTTCTCGCCACGCGGTCGGTGATGCTTTCCTTCACCGTGTAGTCGACGATGTCCGGCGCCTTGATGATCTCGCGCGCGACGTAATCGGTATCGCCAAGCGCGTCCGCGAGGCCCAGTTCGATGCTCTGCTGGCCAGTCCAGAAAAGACCCGAGAAGATATCCGGCGTCTCATGCAGCCGCTTGCCGCGCCCCTGACGCACGGCATCGATGAACTGCGCATGGATCTGGTCGAGCATCTCCTGCGCGTGGGCGTCCATCTTCGGCGTTTCCGGCGAGAACGGATCGAAAAAGCCCTTGTTCTCACCCGACGTATGCAGGCGGCGCTGCACGCCGAGCTTGTCCATCAGGCCCGTGAAGCCGAACCCGTCCATCAGCACGCCGATCGACCCGACAATACTGGCCTTGTCGACATAGATCTTGTCGGCGGCAGCGGCGACGTAATAACCACCCGACGCGCACATGTCGTCGACCACGACATAAAGCGGAATCGACGGATATTTAGCCCGCAGGCGCCGGATCTCGCGATTGATGATGCCCGCCTGCACCGGACTGCCGCCCGGGCTGTTGATGCGCAGGATCACGCCGGCGGTGCCGTCGTCGTCGAACGCGCTGTCGAGCGCGGTATTGATGTCATCCGCGTTTGCGTTGGTGTCGGACGCGATCTCGCCGTCCAGCGACACGAGCGCGGTGTGGCGACCGGTCGTCGATACGCGTTCGCCGCTAAAGTCGAACACGCCCCATACCAGCAGCGCGAGCACGCCCAGAAACACGAAGCGGAAAAAGATCTTCCAGCGCCGGGCCGCGCGCTGCTCGGTGATCGCGGCGAGCGCGATGCGCTCGAGCGCCGCGCGCTCCCAGCCCGGCTCCGCTTCAGGCAGGCGGCGCTCCGAACCGGCGGGATCGATGGGATCAGGATTTTGATTGTCGGCCATGCGTCGCAGAATAAGGGATCAAGGGGTGACCGGACGCAATTCGTCGTCCGGAAGCCAGAACACGGCGCGGCCTTCAGGCGTGTCGCGTTCGTCGACTTCGACGGGACGCAGCCTGCCGCCACGGCACGGACCGCCGACACATCGACCGGTGTCCGGCGCATAAATCGCACCGTGCGTGGCGCACATCAAGTATAAACCCGACGATTCGAAGAACTGGCCCTCGGACCAGTCGAGTTCCATCGGCACATGCGCGCAGCGGTTCAGGTAGCCGTAGGCGCGGCCATCGTAACGAACGAAGAATACGACCGCCTCGCCGCCGCCATACGTCGCGGCGTGGCGCACGCCGGCTCCGCCATCCACCAGCTCACTGGAGGCGCAGATCCGGACGGGTTCGGGCGTTGCACCGCTCATGCGTTCTCGCGCAACCAGGACGACAGCGATCCCACGCTGTCCGCGACGAATTTCGGCGTCAGCGCCGTCAGCGAAGTGGCCGGATGCGCGCCGTAGCCGACGCCCACGCCCGCCACGCCAGCATTGATCGCCATCTGCAGATCATGCGTCGTATCGCCGATCATCACCGTGCGCACGGGATCCTGCCCCAGTTCGCGCGTGAGTTCATGCAGCATGGCGGGATGCGGCTTGGAAAACGTTTCGTCGGCGCAGCGCGTGCCGTCGAAGAGGCTCGTGAGGCGGCTCTGGTCGAGCGCGCGGTTCAGCCCCACGCGGCTCTTGCCCGTCGCGACGGCCAGCAGATAACCCGTGTCCCGCAGCTCCTGGAGCATCTCGCGCACACCGGCGAAGAGCTCGGTGGTCTGATCCTTGACCAGGTAGTGAAAGCGATAGCGCTCGGCAAGGCGCGGATAGTCGGCCGGATCGAGCGTCGGCGCGGCGATCTGAAGCGCGTCGCGCAGGCCGAGACCGATCACGTAGCTCGCGGCCTCGTCGCCGGGCACGGGCAGACCGAGGTCGCGACACGCCGCCTGGATGCTGCGCGCGATATGCACGGTCGAATCCATCAATGTGCCGTCCCAGTCGAATACGATCAGGTCAAATTGCTCTCGGGCCATGCGGGTTCGTCTCGTTTTAGGGTTGATCACGTAATGCGGTGAGCTGGTCGACAAAGCGCCGGCATTCGGCCGGCAGCGGCGCGTCGAACTGCAGGACGTCGCCGGTGGCCGGATGTCTGAGTTTCAGCCGGTACGCGTGCAGGAACATGCGTTTTAGCCCCGGATTCGCGTTCGCGCGCGCGAGCGCCTTGTTCAGCGCGAAGTCGCCGTATTTGGTGTCGCCGACGATCGGCAGCGCCAGATGCTGCAGGTGTACGCGGATCTGGTGCGTGCGGCCTGTCTTCAACTCCGCTTCGACGAGCGCGTACGACGGCCAGCGATCGATCAGGTTGAACACCGTATGCGATGGCAGACCGTCCGGCTGCACCCGCACGCGCCGCTCGCCTTCGGCGGTCAGATACTTGTGCAGCGGCTCCCTGACCGTACGCCGGCGCCCCCAGTCGCTCGCCCACTCGCCGTGGACGCACGCATAGTATCGCTTGTCCATCTGGTTCTCGCGGATCTGTTCGTGCAGGCCGAACAATGCTGCCCTTTTTTTGGCAAGCATCAGCACGCCCGATGTCTCGCGATCGAGACGATGCACCAGTTCGAGGAATTTCGCGTGTGGACGGGCCTCTCGCATCTGCTCGATCACGCCGAATGCCACCCCGCTTCCGCCATGCACGGCGACGCCGGCTGGCTTGTCGATCACGAGCATGTGATCGTCTTCGAAGAGAATCCTGAAATCCGCCGACGGGGGCGGCGCGTGCGTGGCCGCTTCGGTGCCCTGCGCGATCCGGATCGGCGGCACGCGGACCAGATCGCCCAGTTGCAGACGATACTGCGCATCGACCCGGCCCTTGTTCACACGCACTTCCCCGCTGCGCAGGATCCGGTAGACATGGCTTTTGGGCACGCCCTTACAGACACGCAACAGGAAGTTGTCGATGCGCTGACCGGCCGCGCCATCGTCGATCTCGATCATCGAGACCTGATCGCCTGCGACCGCGCTATTGAGCGATTTCTGGGATATTTTGCCTAACTCTTTCATTATGAATATAATTTGCCCAGCAGTCTGCGAGACCGGCACATTGGACCGGTGCATTCAAGCGGTGTATTACACTGGAATGCGGGCGGATTGCGCAGGTGCAAGCGATAAACCGCTATTTTACTTGCGCCAGGGTCTGGCTGCTCACCCTGAAAATGAGATGCAGCGAGTTGCACGCACGGAACCAGCACCCGGCAGGGACGGCGCCCACAGGCGCGTTCGGTCACGGTCGGTTCCGACGGTAACGGAATGTTGGCAAAAAAGAATTTATCCGGTGAGCGTAGGTCGCGGGCGGTCTGATGGCCCCGCGTGATGCTCCTGGTTGCGAATATACGGCGTGCGCCCGAGCGCGTCCTGCAGAGAGTGCGGGGCATGGCGACGTCAAAATGAGGCGAGACACCCCGAGTGGGAAGTCGGGCGTTTTGAGCAAGCTTCCCGCTGCGGCATGGCCGCAGCCTTCGTCCGGAAGGTCCCGCGCATAGCTGGCGCGCCGGAAGGACACATGAAGGCGATGCAGGTCGGACTGCCAGAACCCCCGGCGTGTCGTGCCGTTATTTGAAGCCGTATTCGCGTGTGCCCAGCGGCACCGTGTCCGTTTACCGGACCGGCCCCGCATCTGGCAATTCTCCCACCATCGTTCCCGCTCCAGCGTGCTTGTGAAAACACAATAAGGCGCGGCATGCCGCTGTCCTCGACGTATCGGCTGACAACCGGCACGCGGGCAGGCAGAGCCGCTCTGGAGCCGTTCAATGAAACGCATGCTGTTTAATGCGACGCAGCAGGAAGAACTGCGCGTCGCCATCGTCGATGGGCAAAAACTCATCGACATCGACATCGAGACCGCCGGCCGCGAACAGCGCAAAGGCAATATCTACAAAGGTGTCATTACCCGCATCGAGCCGTCGCTCGAAGCCTGTTTCGTCAATTACGGCGAAGACCGACACGGTTTTCTCCCGTTCAAGGAAGTGGCCCGCCAGTATTTCCGCGACGGCGTCGACATGCGCACCGCGCGCATCCAGGACGCGCTGAAGGAAGGCCAGGAACTGATCGTTCAGGTCGAAAAGGAAGAGCGCGGCAACAAGGGCGCGGCCCTCACCACGTTCATTTCCCTCGCCGGCCGGTATCTCGTGCTGATGCCGAACAACCCGCGCGGCGGCGGCGTGTCGCGCCGGATCGAAGGCGACGACCGTCAGGAACTGCGCGAAACCATGGCGCAGCTGCAATTGCCGGAAGGCATGAGCATCATCGCGCGAACGGCCGGCATCGGCCGTTCGGCCGAAGAGCTGCAATGGGATCTGAACTACCTGATGCAGCTGTGGCGCGCGATCGAAGCCGCGTCGCAAAGCGGCTCGTCGGGTCAGCCGATGCTGATTTACCTCGAATCGAGCCTCGTGATCCGCGCGATTCGCGACTACTTCCAGCCGGATATCGGCGAAATCCTGATCGACACCACCGAAATCCATGACCAGGCACGCGCCTTCATGGACATCGTGATGCCGGACAACGTCAGCAAGGTGAAGCGGTATCACGACGACGTGCCGCTGTTCTCGCGCTTCCAGATCGAACACCAGATCGAAACGGCGTACTCGCGTACGGTGCCGCTGCCGTCGGGCGGCGCGATCGTCATCGACCACACCGAAGCGCTCGTCGCCATCGACGTGAACTCGGCGCGCGCCACCAAGGGCGCCGACATCGAGGAAACGGCCGCGCGCACGAACCTCGAAGCCGCCGACGAAGTGGCCCGCCAGTTGCGTCTGCGCGACCTGGGCGGCCTGATCGTGATCGACTTCATCGACATGGAATCGACCAAGAGCCAGCGCGAAGTCGAGCAGCGTCTGAAAGATGCGTTGAAGCACGACCGTGCGCGTGTCCAGATGGGCAAGATCTCGCGCTTCGGCCTGATGGAACTGTCGCGTCAGCGCCTGCGTCCGGCGCTGTCGGAAGGCAGCCACGTGACGTGCCCGCGCTGTAACGGCACGGGCCACATCCGCGATACCGAATCGTCCGCGCTGCAGGTGCTGCGGATCATTCAGGAAGAAGCGATGAAGGAGAACACCGCGGCGATCCATTGCCAGGTGCCGGTCGAAGTAACCGCCTTCCTGCTGAACGAGAAGCGCGCGGAAATCAACAAGATCGAATCGCGCTTCAAGGTCAACGTCGTGCTGATCCCGAACAAGCACCTCGACACGCCGCATTACAAGCTCGAGCGTCTGCGTCACGACGATGCGCGCCTCGACGATCCGCGTGCTTCGTGGAAGATGGCCGAAGAAGCGGCCCGCGAACTGGAGTCGGAAACCGGCTACAGCAAGCGCACCGAAGAAGTGAAGCCGAAGCAGGAAGCAGCGGTCAAGGGCATCACGCCTGAGAAGCCGGCGCCGAGCGCGCCGGTGAAGCCGGCTGCAACGACACCCGCGCCTGTCGCGGTGACGCCAGCGGGCGGCGGTTTCATCGGCTGGCTGAAGAACCTGTTTGGCGTGGCGCCCGCAGCGCCTGCGCCGGCCCCTGCGCCGGCTGAAAAACCGGCGCGTCCGGCACGCGGCGAGCGCGCTGAACGCGGCGGCGAGCGGACTGGCGAACGCGGTGGCGATCGCAACCGTAACCGCCGTGGCGGAGCGGGCGGCCGC
>CALFSF010000377.1 GCA_937917025.1 uncultured Paraburkholderia sp. | reverse complement strand
CGTCAGGCTGCCGGGGCTGGTGGGCCCGGGTCTGCGCAAGAACGTCATCTTCGATCTGCTGAACCAGAACAACGTCGCGGCGATCGACAGCCGGGCCGTTTTCCAGTTCTATCCGATGGTCAACCTGTGGCATGACCTCCAGCTCGCGCATGCCGCCGGTCTCAAGCTGGTGCATCTCACGGCGGAGCCGGTGAGCGTGGCCGAGCTCGCGCTGCAAGGCTTCGGGATGAAACTCGATCACGCGCTCGACACGCCCCCCGCCCGCTACGACATGCGTTCCCTGCACGCGCGCGTGTTCGGGGCCACCGGCCACTATCAGTACAGTACACGGGAGACGTTGCAGGCGATCAGGTCGTATGCGCAGGCCGGGCGACTTCTCGAAATGGCGAAATCGGGAGCGCAAGCATGAGGCTCTCGATTTCCAATATCGCCTGGGACGTCGCCGAGGACGTCGAGATTGCGGCCCTGCTCGAACGGCATGCGATCGATGCGATCGATGTCGCCCCGACGAAGTACTTCCCCGATCTGGCCGAAGCGTCCGACGACGCGATCCGCGGCGTGAAACGCTGGTGGGGCGATCGCGGTATCGAGATCACCGGTATGCAGTCTTTGCTGTTCGGCACGACCGGGCTCAACCTGTTCGGACCGGCCGATGTCCAGGCGCGGATGCATCGGCATCTGGCCGAGGTGTGCCGCGTGGGGGCGGGTCTCGGCGCGAGCCGGCTGGTGTTCGGCTCACCGCGAAACCGCGACCGCGAAGGACTCGCCGACGACGAGGCACGGGACGTCGCGCGTTCGTTCTTCCGGCGTCTGGGCGACGTTGCGGATTCGCTGGGCGTCGTGATCTGTCTCGAACCCAATCCCACCGTGTATGGCGCGAATTTCATGACGACGAGTGCGGAAACCGCCGCAGTGGTGGCGCACGTTGCGCATCCGGCCGTGAAGATGCAGCTCGACACAGGCGCGATGGCGATCAACGGCGAAGACGCTGACGCCGTGCTTCCGCGTTTCGCGCGTCTGATCGGCCATGTGCATGCGAGCGAACCGCAACTGGTGCCGCTCGGCGACGGAAACTGCCCGCACGACGATATTTTCAGCGCGTTGCAGCGCTGCCTTCCCGATCACGTCGTCACGATCGAAATGGTGGCGACCGCGCGCGAACCGCATCGGGAATCCGTGGGCCGTGCGTTGTCGGCGGCGATCCGGCATTACCGCGGCGATCAGGTCAGGGTAAGCATATGAAGTGGCTCATTCTCATCCTTGGCGTTGCGTCCAACGCTTCAGCGAGCGTCCTCGTGAAGATGGCGATGATGCCGCCGCGCAGGTTTCCGTCGCTCAGCGAGCCGCTGGCGGCATTCGGAAACTGGCCGTTCTGGCTGGGGCTGTGTCTGTATGGCACCGCCTTTCTGCTTTACGCAGCCGCGCTTGCGCGCCTGCCGCTCAACGTGGCGCACCCGCTCGTGACGTGCGGAGCCGTTGCGAGCGTCGCGCTGATGTCGTCACTGATTTTTCGTGAGCCGTTTTACTGGAACACCATCGCTGGAATCGCGTTGATGATCGCGGGTGTGGCGCTTGTCACCATCCGCGTGGCCGCGACGGTTTCATGAGCGGCTCAACCAGAAGTCAAAATCAGTAGACGGCAAGACTGGCTACACGCGGGGACCGGAGATCACAACATGAGTATGACAATCGGACTTGAGGCGCAATCGCACGCCAGCTGGCAGATCCCCGCCTATCGGGTCGCGCACTGGTCGGGGCGGCGGCATCGATACTGTGTCGTGATACCGGTGATCAACGAAGGTGCCAGAATCCGGAGCCTGCTCGCGAAAATGGCGGCGCTGGATATCAGCGGCATGGCCGACGTGATTGTCGTCGATGGCGGAAGTACCGATGGTTCGCTCGAACTGTCGGCGCTCATGCGCGACGGCGTGAGCGGGCTGCTGGTAAAAACGGGTCCGGGCAAACTGAGCGCGCAACTGCGGTGCGCCTATGCGTTTTCGCTCGAGCAGGGATACGAAGGCATTATCACGATCGACGGCAACGACAAGGATGATCCGGATGCGATCCCGCGCTTTGTCACGGCACTCGAACACGGTTACGACTTCGCGCAGGCGTCCCGTTTCATTGCAGGCGGTGTGGCTGAAAATACGCCGAAGTCGCGGGAATTCGCGATTCGCTGGATCCATGCGCCGCTGCTGAGCCTGTTTTCCGGATTCAGGTGGACCGACACGACGCAGGGCTTTCGGGCCTACAGCCGCAGCGTGCTGCTCGATCCGCGCGTCGCGCCGTTTCGCGATGTCTTCGTGACGTACGAGCTGCTCGCGTATCTGTCCTATCGCGTTCCAAAGCTTGGCTATCGATGCATCGAACTGCCCACCGCGCGACGGTATCCGAAGGGAGAAGTGCCGACCAAGATCAACGGCCTGAAGGGCAATCTGGCGGTGCTTCGGGTGCTGTTGCGAACCTGCCTCGGCGGGTACGATGGCGACGCCCGACCCAGAGGATAGGGGCGGCCATGCGCGATTCTTCATTCGTCGCGAGCGCTCACCGCAACAGGCTGACCGGCCTCCTGGGTGGCCTGCTGCTCCTGGTGTGGCTCGTTCTTGTTGTGCGGTATCAGTACAACCTGCTGAACTACCTGCAATACCCCGACGAGTCCGAGACCATCGTGACCGCCAAGATGATGGCGGCCGGTGGCACGCTCTACCGGGACATCTTTAACCACCACGGACCGCTGACGTTCCTGCCGGGACTCATTCTCGAGAAATTCGGATCGTTTGGCGTGCCAGGACATCGTGTTCCGATCGCGCTGCTGCAACTGGTCGCGCTCGCGACGATCTTTTTCTCGCCGCTGCTCAAGGACAACCTGACGCGCGGCCTGTATACCGTGGTGTGCTCGGTTGTTCTCCTCAGGCTGCTGCCGGGTTTTTTCTACGCCCACGCGTATATGTATCAGGCCATGGCGGGGTCGCTGATCATCGTCATCCTGGCCCTGTATACGCTGCCCGCGATCTGCATGAAAGCGGCGCTCACGAACCGCTCCGTCGCCGTGGGGAACCTGCTCATTGCCTCGCTGCCGTTCCTGAACATCACCTTCGCCCCGACCGCGGCGCTATTGTTCCTCGCGTCGCTGCGGCGTCCGTTCCTGCGCAGGTCGGGGCTCTGGCTTGCGATCGGCGGCGCGTTGAACGTCGCGTTTCTCGGCTGGGTCGGCTCGGTTCGGTGATACGAGGCATTTCACGTTTATGTGAATGTCGG
>CALFSF010000376.1 GCA_937917025.1 uncultured Paraburkholderia sp. | reverse complement strand
AGCGAACGGCGACGGCGCATCACGTGCTCGAACAGCGAATCGCCGGCTTCGTCGTGCGGGAACACGAGCGCGACGAGCGAGGACTCGACACCCGCATCGCGCTGCAGACGCGTCAAGCGCCCGAGGTCGAGCGCGAAATCGTACGGGCAGCCCGGCACCGTATCGAGAATCCGCTGCACGAACGCCGAGTGTTCGACCCCGTCCGCGAAATAGCCGAGCAGCACGAGCAGCAGTTGCAGGTTGTCGAAGTTAAGCGACAGGAACGGCATGCGCTTCACGACCAGCAGCGCGATCAGTTCACCATCGGCGGACACGAGCGGCGCGCACACGACGTAATGCGTATTCGTCACCGGCGTCTCTTCGCGCTTCAGATGCGCGATGGAAAGCGTATCGATCGCGTGCGTGACGAGCTCGAGCTTCGGATCGAAGTCGAAGGTGTCGCCGATGCGCGCGAGCGCTTCGGTCGACGGACGTCCGCCGTGCACCCGATACAGCGCCGCGACTTCGACCTGGCAGGCCTGCGCGACGAATTCGAGCAGACCGTGCGCGCCCGGCAGCGCGTCATCGCGCCCGTGGGCAGGCGCCGCGGCCTCTACGCCATGCGCCACCGAAAGACGGCGCAGCTCGGTGATCGAATCGCGCAGCGTGGTGGGCTTCGACAGCAGGTCCTTTTCGAGCCGCTCGTGCGACAGGCGCAGCAGATAGTGGCTGTTCGTCAGCGCGACGAGCCGGTCGTTCAGGTAATCGTTGAGCGCCGACGCGCGCATGGTGCGGCTGCCCCACGTGTCGCCGAAGTGACCGGTGATGATCGTTTCGATGAGGCCACCCGCGAAGAACATCACGGGAAACGCGCCGCCGTGTGGATAGAACAGCGCCCAGTCGAGGACCAGCAGCGCGCCCGCGAGCAGCCCGAGCAGCGTGCCGTAGCGCAGCGCGACGACGAGCGCGGCGAGCCACAGCCACGGAAAGCCCGCGCCGAGCAGCAGCGGATCATGCGGATCGACCCACCACGCGACACCGCACACGACAGCCATGAAGACGACTGACTCGGCGATCGCGAACGGCCGCGCCACAGCCGGGGCGAGAAAACGGCGCACGCGTCCGAGGTTGCCAAACGGATTGGCGTTACGCGGTTTCGATGCGCGAGGAGCGGATTGCACGGCGGCGGTATTCACGGCCTGTTCCTTATGACTTGTCGCGTCGCTGATGAACGGCTTGCTGCTGACGACGGCTGACGATGACTGGAAGTGCTGGACTTAATGGCCCGCGCCCAGCGGCGAGAGCACCTTGCCGATCAGAACGGTCGCGACATCCGACAGGCCGGAACGGCTCCAGCCCGTACGCGTGCCGGTCGCGCTCCACACGACGAGGCCGCTCGACACGTCGAGCAGTTCGAACGTGACGCCGACCGCCGGCTCGCCATCCACGCCGGCCTTGTAGCGCCATTCCTCGACCGCGCCCGTCAGCACGTATTTCACGTGCTGCGCGCGCGCCCACTCGAGTTTCTTGCTGATGCTGTCGCCCTGCGCGGTGTCGAACATCGCGTTCGCGCTCGCGTCGGCGGGCGCCACGCGCACGTTGGCGAGGCCGCTTGCGCGCAGCGCGTTGGCGGCGATCGAACCGGCGCTGCGGCCGGCGTCGGGTGTTTCACTGTAGTTCGCGATCGGCGCCACGGCCACCGTATCCGCTGCCGACAGCGCGGGCGCCGCCGTCTGCCTCACCGTGCCGCACGCGGTCACGAGCAGAACCGATGCGACCGCTGTCGCGCACCACGTACCCAGACGGGCAAACCCCTTGATACCTATCATGGAACAGCTCCTCAAATAACGTCGAAATTGTCTGCTTGCCGGGAGCGCGCCTGCGGCTGTCCACCGCCTGGCCCGCCCCGATGGTACGAACTTCTTCTTCAATAGAACCAGCTGTAGCGCGCGCCCACTTCCGTCACGGGCGTACCGACCTTCGTCACGCGGTCATGCTCCACATACACCGACAGATGATCGCCACCGAACACCGTGCCCGCCACGCCGGCGCTCAACTGCGGGCCCCAGCCCTGAATCGAGTCGTGCAGGATGCCGACGTCCATGAACGGACGCCAGCGGTGCGTGTACTGCTCGCGCAGATCGTTGCCGAAGCCGAAGTACAGGCCGTACTGCGCGTACGTATCCGGAATGAACGCGCCGGCGAGCCCCGCCTCCGCCGGCACGATGCGCGAGATCAGCGCATCCGGCTGGCCGCTTGCGCCATAGCTGCCGCGCGTGCCGACGAGCCGCAGCGTGAAGTCGGGATAGACGGTGTGAATGCGGTACGCGATTTCGCCGGTCGACAGGATGCCGCTGCCCAGATACGTGCGCGCCTGGCTATAGAAACGGTCCGCCTCGACGGTGCCCGACAGCTCGAGCCGTTCGGTCACGCGATATGTCAGGCCGGCGATCAGGTTGTCCTTCATGCCGCCGACCTGCAGCGTTTGCGTCTCCGGCGCCGTTTCGTTGCGGCCCGCGTGCGCGCTCAGCGTGAGCGGCGAGTTGCGGCCGGTCTCGCCGTCGAGCGCGAGCGTATAGAAACTGTCGAGCGCCTCGCGGCGGCCCGCCGTCACCATCAACGCGGAATCGAGCGTCTGGCGCCGGGCGAAAAACTCGAACGAGCGATCCACCGAAGGCACGTTGATCAGTTGCGTCTCGTCCGTCGAACGCTGGAAGCGCTGGGTGCCCGTCAGGCCGACCATGTAGCGCTCGGCGATCTTGCGGCTGCCGGAGAGCGTCTGCTCGATGTAGTCGAGCGGATGCTCGACGTAGCTCGTCACGCTCGCGCCGATCGATTGCGGCCAGTCGAGCGCCGTGTCGACGACGCGCGTATGCAGGTCGGTGTTGTCCGGCGCGCCTTCGAGCCCCCTGAAGGCAAGCCGTTGCGCCGCATCGGGACGGTCGACCGCGCTCAACGCATCGATCCGGTTGTCGATCGGCAGCCGGCCGCCTTCACGGTCGAGCACGCGGTTCATCGTCGTCGTGTCGCGGTCGGCGAGTGCGATCGCGAGTTGCGCGTCGCCCGGCTGCAACAGCCGGCTCGCGTACTGCCGCGCGAGCCAGCGCTTCGCGAGCGGCAACGATTCGCTCGACAGCGCCCACGCCACCGCGACGTCCTTCGCCACCGCGGATTTCAGACGGCCATCGTCGCGTGCGGCGGCATCCTTCGATGCCACGGGCCCCAGCCCGCGCACGTCGCCGAGCAGCGAGCGGCGTTCGAGCGGCGTCTTCTGACGGCTCGGGTCGCTCGCGAACAGGCTGTCGAGCAATGCCTTCGACACGTCGCCGTTCTCGAAGATCGCCGCGAGCGTCACGCCCTGGCCGGCCAGCTGTTCGCGGGTGTCGGCATCACGGCCGGCACGACGCTTTAACGCCGCGCTCGCGCCGCGGCCACGCGTGGCGACCGCCTGCTCCTCGTTCTGCATCCGCACCCACACCGTGCGGCGGATCGACCACGCGAGATCCGGGCGGCCGGCCGCTTCCTGCGCGTCGGCGTAAGCGAGCAGCCAGAGCGGATCGCGCGACATCGTGGCCGCCTCCAGCCGCAGATAGCCGAGCGCGGCAACCGGCCGGTCAAGGCGCAGTTCGGCGGCCGCATACGGCTCCCACAGCGACGACGTGCGTTGCGACGAGTCGCGCCACCTGGCCAGCGCCGCGCGCAGTTCGCTGTCGGTGCCGTAGTCGACCAGCATCCAGAGGAGCGCCGTGCGCAGATCGTTGGGCGCCCCCGGCAGCGTCATCGCGCGTTGCAGGTCGTGCAGCGCGTCGAACGGCCGGTCGGTCAGGCGGTAGTATTCGGCGCGCGCACCGAGGAACCCCGGGTCCGCCTCGGCGGCGGCCCGCTGCGCCGGCGTCAGGCTCGCGAGCAGCGCGGCGACGCGCTCGGGTGCCTGCGCTTCCGTGTAATAGTAGATCGCGTTCTGCAACGCGCGCGCGGTGCCGTCGCGGCGGTACTGCAATTCCGACGTGCGCGCGGCGTCGATCGGCCAC
>CALFSF010000375.1 GCA_937917025.1 uncultured Paraburkholderia sp. | reverse complement strand
TTTCGCTTCGGCTCATACGCGCTAACGCGTGAAGGCCAGCTCCGCACTGTGCCTGATCGAGAAGCCCATCGACGCAGAGGAACTCGAGCGCTGGATCAGGCGTGCGCTGGGGCACGGCTGATCGCGGGTCACACGAGCGCATGGGGAAGGCAAACCTTCGTAGGGGGTAGGCGACCCCTCGTTTGATGGCGCACGCCCCGCGTCGCGTGATTTCATGTGTCCTGTGCCGTCGGACCCGGCGGCGAGAGGAGAACGAAGATGACCGTCATCCATCCGGCCGCGTCGCGCGACGCGTTGCCAGGATCCCGCCCGCGAATGCGCGCAGACACGCAAAGGCGTGCACACGCCTTCGCTTGCCGCGCTCAGGCCGCTGCGGCACGCAAGCGACATCGCGGCGGTGTGGGCGCGCTCGCAGTCGGTCTCCTGCTAGTCGTCGCGATGAACACACGCAGTGCGCACGCGGCGACGCTGTACACGCGGCCCTGTCTCGCCGACGACGCGTCGCTTGTGCTCGCCAGCCTGCTGGCAGCGGGGTTCGCGCTGCTCGCCGCTGCTTTGTGGGTGCATGCCTTCGAGCAGCGTTTGGGCATCGAGCGTCTGGCCGCCGCGATCGAGCAGCGCAGCGCGGAACGGCCTCCGCGGATACTGGCCGAGAGCGGCCCGCCCACGGTCGCGCGGCTGGCTCGCGCGATCAACGGCGCGCAGCGGCATGACGCCGAGCGCGTGGCGGAGCTGCTCGATGTCTTCGCGGCATACGCGCACGACCTGCGCACGCCGCTCACGCGCATGACGCTTCGCTGCGAAATGCTGGAGGACGGGGAGCTGCGCGAGGCGATGGAGCGCGATCTTGCGGAGGTGGGCGAACTGGTCGAGGCTAGCCTCGCCTGCGCGCGGATGCAGTGCAGCGCGGCCGAACCGCTACGGTGCTTCGATGCCGACGGATTGCTCGGCGCGCTCGTCGACACTTATAAGGACGCGGGTCGAACCGTCGAACTCGAGGGGCAGGTCGGTCGTCCGGTTGTCACCTGTCCGCACGCGCTACGGCGCGTCCTCGTGAATCTGATCGATAACGCGTTGCGTTATGGCAGCGACGTCCGTCTTTGCGTGCGGGTCGATGCGCGACGCGTGGTTCTCGCCGTGGTGGATTCCGGCCCGGGCATCGTGCCGGCTGAAATGGAAGCCGTGTTCGCACCCTGGTACCGTGCGCCGCAGACATCCGCGCGCGCGCCGGGATCTGGCCTCGGGCTTGCGATCGCCCGGCGTCTGACGCTGGCGATGCGCGGCGAGCTGCAACTGGAAAATCGCCGTACCGGCGGACTTGAGGCGAGACTGACGCTGCCCCTGGCGGCGGCCTGAGGGTGGCTGAACGTGATCAATCAAGCCGACGCCTGCGGTGCGTCGCGAATTCATACTTTCGATGCACCCTGACGACAAGCCGCGTCCCGTCACCGATTCCTGTGTGACGGCTCATCGATGATCCCGTGCAATCGCCTGTTGGCGGAAGCCCGGCGATCGACGCAGATCAGGCTTCACGCGCCTGCATGTTCCGGATGACCTTGTCGAGCGCGTTACTCAACGAGACCTGTTCGCTCTCGTCGAGGCAAGCGAAGAAATCCTCGTTCCATTTGCGCGCGACCGGCATCACACGACGATAGAGCGCGCGTCCTTCCGGCGTGAGCGAAACGAGCACGACACGGCCATCGTCCTCGCTCGCCTCGCGCATGACGAGCCCCTGTTTGATGAGCGCCTCGGCCGCACGGCTCGCCTGGCTCTTGTCGAGATTCGCGTGCCGCGCGAGATCCATGATCGAAAACGGTCCGAACGATCCCACCGACGCGATCACGCGCGCTTCCGGAAGCGTGATGTCGAGCTTCTCCTGATAGCGTTCGCCGATGCCGCGTTCGGCGAGCTTGTTCAGAACGTGCAGGCGGTACGTCAGGAACTGCTCGAGTCCGGCTTTGGCGGATGCCTTCATGATGTCCCCGGGTTGGATGGATGCAAGCGTGCCGCTTTGATCGCCGTGATTGTCGGCGCGCGCGCCGGGCGGGTCACCGCGCGCCGTATTTCAGCCGCGCAAGCTGTTCGGCCTCGTTCGCGAGCAACCGCGCCGCGTCGCGGATCGCGACTTCGAGCGTGATCGGGCCCGGCGCCGGCGAAAAGCAGCCCGTGAAGTGTTCCGACAGCCGGGGCAGCGCGGCCGAATCGATCGCGCCGGAAAGCAGGGTGGCCGGCACGCCCGCCGCCGCGGCATGCCGGCACGCGATGAACGGCGCCTTGCCGTGCAGCGTCTGGACGTCCGAGCGGCCTTCGCCCGTGATCAGCCAGTTGGCGCCCTCGAGCGCGGCATCGAGGCCAATCTGCTGGGCGACGACTTCCGCGCCCGGCTGAAACTGCGCGCCGAGCATGTGAAGCGCGAAACCCAGGCCGCCCGCGGCGCCCGCGCCGGCTTCATCGCGCGCGCGGCGATTGAGCGCGGGTTCGAGCAGATCGGCGAAGCGGGCGAGGGCCGCGTCGATTGCGGCAACCTGGTCTGGCTTCACGCCTTTTTGCGGGCCGAACACCGCGGTCGCGCCATGTTCGCCGGTGAGCGGGTTGTCGACGTCCGACATGCCGGTGAAGCTCGCGCCGGCGAGCCGCGCATCGAGTTGCGACGCGTCGACGCGCGCGAGCTTCGCGAGCTGTTCCGGCGTGGGCTCGAGTTCCCGGTCTTGCGCATCGAACAGTTTCAGGCCGAGCCCGACGAGCAGGCCCGCGCCGCCATCGTTCGTGCTGCTGCCGCCGAGCGCGACGAAGAACCGGCGCACGCCGGTATCGAGCAATGCCCGGATCGCCTCGCCCATGCCGCGCGTGCTGCGCGCCTCGACGGGCACGCCCATGCCGACCGGATCGGTGATGCCGACGATTTCCGCCGTTTCGATGATCGCACTGCCGTCGGCCAGCAGGCCCGTGGCAGCCTCGCGCACCGGGCCCGCCGCGCCGCGCACCGACAGCACCGAGCGTTTGCCGCCGCGGGTCAGCATTGCGTCGAGCGTGCCTTCGCCGCCATCGGCCATCGGGCACGTGCGCACGACCGCGTCCGGCCGCGCGCGCTGGATGCCGGCGGCGATGGCCGCGGCGACCTGATCGGCGCCAAGCGAGCCTTTGAAGGAATCGGGAGCAATGACGACGACGGGCGTGGACGACAGGTTCGGCATGGTGTCTCGTATGGGTTGTTGTCGGACGCTCGCACCGCGGCGAGTCGAGGTGCGAGCGTGGGCGATAGCTTAGCAGCATGGCGCCGGCCACTGAATATGCCGTATGCCATAGCCGCTATCGAGTTACCCGTCCGCGTCGCATGGCGGCACGTACGGCGACGTGCGGGAAACGCGCGCTGTCCGCGCTCGAAAAGGTCGAAAAAAGGGGGGAATCCGGGCCCTGCGACAGCAAAAAATGCGCGAAAAGATCGAATCCCGGCTAGGCGCGCAAATAGTTTGCTAAAATATTCGGCTCTTCTGACCCAAACCGCGTTGCAGGCGCCCCGAGGGCCCGCGGCGAGAGGTGCGCGATCGATGCAGGCTGTGCCCGGACCGGGCGTCAAAAGCGGCATCGAGAGGCAGCGCGGAAAAGATAACTGATTCGCTCGAATAATTTTAGGACGATTGAAGCCATGGCTAACGTTGTTGAAAACCTCGGCAAGCTCGAACGCCGCGTAACGATTTCCCTGCCGAAAGACACCGTGCAGAAGGAAGTGGACTCGCGCATCCGCCAGCTGGCGAAGAATGTGCGCATGCCGGGGTTCCGCCCGGGCAAGGTGCCGCTCAAAATGGTGACGCAACAGTATTCGGGCCAGGTGGAAGCTGAAGTGCTGAGCGACAAGGTCGGCAAGGAGTTCTTCGACATCAGCCGCGCCGAAAACCTGCGCGTGGCCGGCCAGCCGAGCTTCGCGCCGAAGGCCGACGCCGCTGAAAGCGACTACGCGTTCGACGCCACGTTCGAGGTCTATCCGGAAGTGAAGCTGGGCGACGTCGCGACGGCTGAAATCGAACGCACGACGACCACCATCAGCGAAGCGGAAATCGACCGCACGCTGGACATCCTGCGCAAGCAGCGCGTCCACTACCACGCACGCGGCGAAGCCGGCGAGCATGGCGACGGCGGCGGCGAAACGGCAGCGAAAGACGCTGACCGCGTGACGGTCGACTTCGTCGGCAAGATCGATGGGGAAGTGTTCCAGGGCGGCAGCGCCGACGATTTCGCGTTCGTGCTCGGCGAGGGCCGCATGCTGCCGGAATTCGAAAAGGCGGCAGCGGGCCTTGCGGTCGGCGAATCGAAGGAGTTCGATCTGGCGTTCCCGGCCGACTATCACGGCAAGGATGTCGCCGGCAAAACGGCGCAGTTCACGATCACGATGAAGAAGATCGAATGGCCGCACCTGCCGGAAATCGACGCGGATTTCGCGAAGTCGCTCGGCATTGAAGACGGCGATCTCACGAAGATGCGCACCGAAATCAAGGACAACCTGGAGCGCGAAGCCAAGCGCCGCACGCAGCAGATCGTGAAGAACCAGGTCATGGA
>CALFSF010000374.1 GCA_937917025.1 uncultured Paraburkholderia sp. | reverse complement strand
GATTTGCGCGGTTGCAATGCCCGGGCGGGCCACGCAGGTTATCCCCAGTTTCTGTGCACAGGGCTGTTGATAAGCCCAGAGCGGACGCGGTAAGTCATTGAACAGAATCGCTTTGATCGCAGCGCATCAGGCTCACGCAGCGCACAGCGCCCGGGCAGCACGCCCATCGCGCGGACGCCGCCCGCCGCGCTTATCCACAGATCGTGTTGAAAGGGCTGTTGATAACGTTCTGACAGCACACCTAACCCGCTGATCGCAGAACGCTTTTGTCTGCTGCAACGAAATCGCGCCAGCGTTTCAATAGACCGCGGGCTCGCCTTCAGGACGATGTTTGAACCGCTTGTGAACCCAGTAGTACTGGTCCGGAATCCGCCGCACCTGCGCCTCCAGAAACTCGGTGATGCGACGCGCATCGACCGCCGGATCTTCGGACGGAAAGTCACTCAGCGCGTCGAATATCTTCAACCGGTAGCCGCGATATTCGGGCAGCACTTCGGTCACGAACGGCACCACGCGCGCATTGCCCGCCTTCGCGAGTCGCGAGACCGACGTCAATGTGCAGGCCTCGACGCCAAAGAACGGCACGAACACCGAATCGCGCAAGCCGAAATCCATGTCGGCCGCGAGCATCACGGGCTTGCCCGCGCGCAGCACGCGCAACGCGTGACGCACGCTGTTGCTGCGCGGGATCATTTCCGTGCCGAAGCGGCCACGTTGACGCAGCGCCATCGCGTCGAACATCGCGTTCGACATCGGCGTGTACAGCGAGGCGACCGGATGGCGCGTCGAGTACATCATGCAGCCCGCCTCGATGCCGACGAAGTGAAAGCCGAGGAAGATCGTCGGTTGCTCGTGCGTCTTGGCAAGATCGATCGCACTCTCCACCTCGACGAGGCGCGCCAGCGATTTCGCGTTGCCGAACCATTGCGTGCCGCGCTCCACGAAACTGCGGATCACGTGCCGAAAGTGCGCGCGCGCCAGACTTTCGCGCTCGGCCTCGCTCAGGTCGGGAAAACACAGCCGCAGATTCGTGTACACGACGCGGCGGCGGGAACTCGGAATCCGGTACAGCAGCGAACCGAGCCCGACCCCGAAACGCGCGACGACCCCATAAGGCAGGAACGCAAGCATGCGCAGCAATCCTGTGGCAAGACAGAGCAGAATGCGGTTCTTCAAAGGAGGACCCGGTAAATGAGGCGTTTGGGGCGATCGCGTCGTGCCCGGGCCGGAAGCGCCGGACACCGGGAACGTCGACCGTCTTTGACTGGCTGCCAGGCGCGCGTCTCAACCGGGGCGAAACGCTGCGCCTGATGCGGAAATATTATCCGGTGGTGTTCATGGCAAAGGCAATAGTTACTTACCAGTGCAGATTACAGCATATGTCGCGCACCGGACCCGGACGTCCCGTGTCCGGGGTCCGGTGCAACGCGTTCGGCACGTTTCCACGTGCTCCGGCGATTTTGTCGCTATACATCAGGGCTTGTTCGATTCGAACAGGTCCATGATCTGTTTCTTTTCGCTCGACGAAACATCGGGCGGCGTCAGCCCGGCGGGCCCCACGCCACCCACCGTGTTCGTGCCGCCCGCCAGCGGATTGGCGGCATCCATGCCGATACTCGCGACAAAGCCACTACCCGGCGTCATGTCGGAATAGAACAGTTCGCCATCGATCTGCGTGACCGTATCGGGCATCGGCGGCTCTTCCTGCGGCACGCCGCGCAGCGCGCGCTGCATGTACTCGACCCAGATCGGCAACGCGAGCTGCGCGCCGAATTCACGGCTGCCGAGCGACCTGGGCTGGTCGTAGCCCATCCACGCCACCGCCACGAGCGACTTCTGGTAGCCGGCGAACCAGCCGTCCTTGGCGTCGTTCGTCGTGCCGGTCTTGCCCTGCAGGTCCGATCGATGCAGCACGTTCGTACCGGCCCCCGTGCCCGAGGTGGCCACCGAATGCAGCAGGCTGTTCATGATGTACGCGTTGCGCGGCTCGAGCGTGCGCGGCGCGTCGCGGCCGGCGGTCAACGGCTGCGCGCGCGAAATCGGCTGGCCGCGCGCATCGGTGACTTCGGCGATCAGATAGGGATTGATCCGGTAGCCGCCGTTCGCGAACACCGCGTACGCGCCCGCCGACTGCAACGGCGTCACGAGACCCGCGCCGAGCGCCAGCGGCAGATACGGCGGCGTCTTGTCGACGTCGAAGCCGAAGCGCTGCGTGACGAAATCCTGCGCGTACTTCGTGCCGATGAACGACAGGATGCGGATCGATACCAGGTTCTTCGATTTTTCAAGCGCGAGCCGCATCGGCATCGGACCGTCCGGCTGGTCGTCGTCCTTCGGTTCCCACGCCTCGCCGCCCGGCGTGCTCGGCGGAAACGACAGCGGCGCGTCGTTGATGATCGTCGCCGGTCCAAGGCCCTTTTCGAGCGAGGCCGAATAGATGAACGGCTTGAAGCTCGAACCCGGCTGGCGCCATGCCTGGGTTACGTGGTTGAACTTGTTCTTGTTGAAGTCGAAACCGCCGACCAGCGAGCGGATCGCGCCGTCCTGCGGCTCGAGCGCGACGAGCGCGCCTTCCACCTGCGGCAGTTGCGTGATCTGCCAGTTGCCCTTCGCATCGGCGATCAGACGCACGATCGAGCCCGGCTTGATGCGTTGAGCCTGCGCCGCACGCGGGCTCAACGCCGTGGCCGCGAACTTCAGGCCGTCGCCGGTGACCGTCGCGACCGTACCGTCGACGAATTGCGCCTTCACTTCCTTCGGCGTCGCGGCCGTCACGACAGCCGCGACGATTTCGCCGTTGTCGGGGTGATCGGCGAGCGCATCGTCGATCGCCTGATCGCGGTCGTCGCTGTCCGACGGCAAATCGATGAACCCTTCGGGACCGCGATAGCCGTGACGCCGCTCATAATCCATCACGCCCTTGCGCACGGCCTGGTAGGCCGCGTCCTGATCGGCGGAATCGATCGTCGTCGTGACGTTCAGCCCGCGCGTGTACGTTTCGTCGCGATACTGCGCGTACATCATCTGACGCACCATTTCCGCGACGTACTCGGCATGCACGCTGTATTCGTTGCCCGACACCTTCGTGTGAATCTCTTCCTTCACCGCCTCGTCGTACTGGGCCTGAGTGATGTAGTTCAGGTCGAGCATCCGCTTCAGGATGTATTCCTGACGGATTTTCGCGCGCTTCGGATTCACGACCGGGTTGTACGCGGAAGGCGCTTTCGGCAGACCCGCGAGCATGGCAGCCTGGGCGAGCGTGATGTCTTTCAGGTCCTTGCCGAAGTACACGCGCGCGGCGGCCGCGAAGCCGTAAGCGCGCTCGCCCAGATAGATCTGGTTCATGTACACCTCGAGAATCTGGTCTTTCGTCAGCGCGCGCTCGATCTTGTACGCAAGCATCATTTCGTAGATCTTGCGCGTGTAGGTCTTCTCGCTCGACAGAAAGAAGTTGCGCGCGACCTGCATCGTGATCGTGCTCGCGCCCTGCGCGCTGCCCCCATGCATCAGGTCAGTCAGGCCCGCGCGCAGGATACCGACGAAGTCGACACCGCCATGTTCATAAAAACGGTAGTCCTCGATCGCGAGCACCGCTTTTTTCATCTGGTCCGGGATATCGGCGAAACGCACGATACTGCGACGCTCCTCGCCGAACTCGCCGATCAGCACGTGATCGGCCGTGTAGACGCGCAACGGCACCTTCGGCCGGTAATCGGTCAGCGCATCGAGCGGAGGCAGTTGCGGCTCCATCACGACGAGCGCGTAACCCACGATCAGCGCGCCCACGACGGCCACGGTGGCGATCAGGCCGGTCAACCAGAGGGCGATCGTCACGCCGATCGAACGGCCGCGCGGTTCGTCACGATCTCGATGGGAGCCGGCGTCGCGGCGGTCAGGATTCCGGTCGTTGGCCGGATGATTTGAAGGCGGTCGTTTGATAATTGGCATGACTTGTAGGATTGGCGCCTCTGCTGCACGCCTTCTGCGCACGCGTCGCGCGCGCACGGATCATGGTCGTGGCAGGCCGCGCATCGCGCAGGCCACACCGACGGGTTTACATGCTGTCGAAAAAGCGCCGCATTGCCCGCACAAATGAATGGCAAACCCGCTGACGCCCCCATGCGACCCAACACCCCCGGGGCCCGCACAGCGCACGGCCGACAACGGCCGTCGCAACTTGACAGCGCATTTTAAAGAATTCGGACAGGGGTCTACCCGATTTTTTTGTAAGAATTCCCTGCCGATGGCGCCCCGCAAGTCGATATCGGTCTTTTGTCGAAGAACGAGGGGTTATCCACACAAAATGTGCAAAGGCCTGTGGACAATAGCGCCGGAAAGGCTACAACTCATTGAAGTGACGGCTTTTTTCCGCTGCTCCCGGTTTTGTCACTTCTTTCTGACGGGGCGCCGTGGTCGTACCCGGGCGCAGTTCGTGCAATGCCCATTTCGCATCCGCACGAGTCGCCTTATGATGATCCTGTCACACCGGCTCGCCGGGGTGACTGCCGCCATAACCCGCCGCAAGCCGTAAAAACGCGTAAAACGCACGAGGCGACCATGAACAACCCAAGCGAACGCATCGTCGTATTCGTCACGCCCGCGCAGAAACGCGCGATTGCCTCGACCGCCGAGGGGCTCGGCATCAGCGTCAGCGAACTGATGCGGCGCGCCGTATTGAACTTCGGCGCGACCAGCGAGCAGGTCAAAGCGGCCAGCATCGTCGACCGGCTGCGGGCGCCGCGCGAGCCCGACGCGCTCAACGAGGCGCTGCGCAAGGCCGCGCGCGGCACGCGGCACACGCATGCGGCGCAACCCGCACCGCTGCCGCCGGCGCCTGCGCGCGGGCACCCTGCTCCCGGCGTCGCCGCGCAAGCGGATGACGCGCGGTCCCACGCCGCCCCGCTCGCTTTCGACGCGGCAAGCGCGCAGGCCGACGCGTTGCCGCCCGACGCAGCCGCGTTCGACCCCGCGACCGCAACCGAGGAGGAAATGCGCAACGCCGCTGAAGCGGTCGCCCGCGTGGCCGCTGCGAAAGCGGCATCGCTGGCGGCGCATCCGGCAAACGCAACCGGAGCGCCACGCTCGCCCACGCGGACTGGCGGCGAACGCGAAACCGTTCACGACATCGAACACGATGCCGACGGCGATCCGCACAGCGACCCCGCCACCGGTGGCCGCTTCGCATGACGGAATCCGTCTCGCGCTGACCGGAATCGACACGCGCCGGGCCCGCCGCTGTGGCCCGCTCCCGCCCGACTCCGCTCCTGAACACACCGGCATGCATCCGCGCTAATCACTGCGTTTTGAAACCTTTGTGAAACGTGTCTTTAAGTCCGTTTTAAGACATGCCGTGGTGTAATATCCGCGAGCGACTGGCCCCTGCGCGCACCTTTCACGACAGCAAATCCACGGCAATGGCGCGATCGAAAATCGCAGCCATTGCAATTCGCGGAAACGGCCCGATGTGCGGACCGGCCACCTGCGCAATGAAACGTGCAGCGGCGTAAGCTGTCGGTTAAATGCGCCCGGATTTTCCAGCGCCGAATTCAATCTACGGAGGTATTCATGTCGCTATTTGACACCGTCTCGCGCACGCTCAAAGGTCTCCTGAACGACGCGGCTGATTCCGTGCAGGATCCTTCGCGCGATTCGCGCCAGATCGTGCGCGAACTCGACGACAGCATCGCGAAAGCAGAGAACTCGCTGATCGAAATCCAGGCGCAGGTCGCGACGCAGCAAAGCAAGCGCGACGTCGCCGCCGACAAGGCGAAAAAATACGAAGACGGCGCAAAGCGCGCGCTGCAGGCCGGCGACGAAACGCTCGCCCGCGAAGCACTCGGCGCGCAGGCAACGGCCGAAGCCGAACGCAACGCACTGGCTTCCGAACTGTCGACGCTCGAACCCTCGGTCGATCAGTTGAAGCAGCAGATCGACGAAATGCGCCAGCGTCGTAACGACCTGAACGCACGCTCGAATATCCTGCAGGCGAAGCAGCAGATCGCGCAGGCCAAGGACGTCGCGGCAACGGCGCTCGGTGGAATCGGCGGCAAGAACCTGTCGGAAGATTTCCAGAAGCTCGAAGACAAGGTGGCGCTGTCGAACGCGCGCTCCGACGCGCGCCTGAATTCCGCCGACGTGAAAAGCGGCAAGGCGCTCGACGACAAGCTCGCGGAACTGAATCGCGGCCCTTCGGTGGAAGATCGCCTCGAAGCGTTGAAGAAGCAGTTGAACACGCCGGCGCAGCAGTAACCCGCCGGACCGGTGCGGCGCCGCGCGCGCCAGGCCGGGTTAGATCGTCGTAGCCGTGGTTGTGGTCGTGGCCTCGTCGTTCGAACCTTGCGTGACGTGCGGCGTCGCATCTGATATCGATTGCCATGGAGACGGGCGTGAAGTCGCCTGGTCGCATCATGAAAAGATTTTTCGCAGCGGCGTTCGTGTCGTTGATGCTGGTGTCAGGCGCCGCGTTCGCGCTGCCCACCGCGACGCAGATCGAAACCGCCATGCAGCAGGGCAACTGGCAGCAGGCCGACGCTGGCCTGACGCAGGTACTGCAGGCGCACCCGAACAACGCGCGGGCGCATTATCTGTACGCGCAGGTGCTCGACCGCGAAGGCCGTTACGCGGACGCGCTCGCGCAGATCCAGCAGGCGAAGACGCTCGATCCGCAGGTGCGCTTCACCGATCCGTCGCGCTTCGCGCAGACAGAAGCGCGTATTCGCAACGACGCGGCCCGTGCCGGCGCCATCCAGACGAATCGCTCATCCACGCCTTTCGCGCAACAGGCCGCACCGGCCGCGCAGATCCAGCAGCAAACGGCGATGCAGCCGGTCGCGCCGCAACGTCATGGACCTTCGATGGGGCTGTGGATCGGTCTCGTGTTCGTTATTGCCGTGATCGCGTTCGTGCTGCGCTGGACGCTAAAGCGCGCGCGCTCGAAAGACGATTCCCGCGCCGACGACGAGCGCCGCGCGCAACTGAAGCGTGCGACGGAGCTGCTCAATGCGGTGCGTTCGTTAAAGCTCGACGTGAAAATCTCGACGGTGCCGGGACACGAGGCGCTGGAAAAGGAAGTGGAAGGAGCCGAAACGCAGTTGCGGCAGCTCGTCGAAACATTGTCGGGCAGCCCGAACCCGGTGCCGCCCTATCAGCTCGACGATCTCGAACGCCAGGTCGAAAGTCTGAAGGCACGTGCCGAGGGGCGTCCCGATCCGAATGCGTCCGGCGCGGCGGCGTACGGCCCGGG
>CALFSF010000373.1 GCA_937917025.1 uncultured Paraburkholderia sp. | reverse complement strand
CGGTACGCGCCGAGCCGCAGCGCGGGCAGGCCGGCGCCGCCATCGGACGGGGCATGAAGCGGACCGCTTTCTCGCCCGGGGCTGCCGCATCGCTCGCGCAGTTGCCGGTCGGCGGCGCGATGCCGTAAGCGCGCAGTTTGTCGCGCGCTTCGGTGGTGATCCAGTCGGTGGTCCACGCCGGCGCCAGCACGGTCGCGATCCGGTGCGGCGTGAAACCGGCCGCGTCGAGCGCGAGACCGACGTCCTCTGCGATCTGCGACATCGCCGGGCAACCCGAATAGGTCGGCGTGATGACGACTTCGAGCACGCCGTCGGCGGCGCGGCGCACGTCACGCAGAATGCCCAGCTCGCGGATCGACACGACCGGAATCTCCGGATCGGGGACGGCTTCGAGCACGGCCCATGCGCGATCGAGCGTGGTGTCGGGGCGGGCGGCAAGTGTCGCGGTCATCGTCTTGCTCCGGTTGGCTTCGTCGGCGGGGTTGCGTGGGATTACCAGGTCGCGCCGGGATGCTGGCGCGCGATGCTCTGCATTTCCGCCAGCACGTAGCCCATATGCTCGGAATGCTCGCCGTGCTTGCCGCTCGTGACGTGCTTCACCGGCTCGGGCAGCGTGAGCGTGGCTTCATCGAGCGCTTCGCGGACGTCCTCGAACCACGCGGCTTCGAGACCGGCCGTCTTCGGGCCAATGCCCGCGGCGGCGATCGCGGTTTCGACGTCGTCCGCGCTGAAGAACTCACGCGTGTACGGCAGCAGATAGTCGAGGGCCGCTTGCGCACGACGATGCGATTCGTCGGTGCCGTCGCCCAGGCGGATCAGCCACTCGCGCGAGTGATGCATGTGATAGCGCGTTTCCTTGATCGACTTCGCGGCGATCGCGGCGAGTTGCGCGTCCGCCGATGCGGTAAGCGCCATCCACAGATGCGCCATCAGCGACGCGAACAGGAAATTGCGCACGATCGTGACCGCGTAATCCTTGTCGGCGTGCGCCGTGCCGGCGAGTGGGCCGTAATGCGGCAGCTCGGCGAGCGTGTAGTTCGCGAATTCGCGCTCGGCGCGAAAGTACGCGTAATCGTCTTCGGTGCGCGTGTTGCCGGTGAGCGTCTTTTCCAGTTCGGCGGCGTGCTGGTACAGGAGGCGCGCCTGGCCGATCAGGTCGAGGCTCATGTTCGAGAGCGCGATATCTTCTTCGAGAATCGGACCGTGGCCGGTCCACTCGGCGTTGCGCTGACCCAGGATCAGCGCGGTATCCGCGAGGCGCAGCACATACTGGAGGTGTTGGGGCGTAGTGGACATGACGGCGCTTACATGTGGTTGACTTCGTCGGGGAGCGTGAAGAACGTCGGATGGCGATAGATCTTGTCGCCCGCCGGATCGAACAGCTCCGCCTTGTCTTCCGGTGCGGACGCCGTAATCTCCGACGACGGCACCACCCAGATGCTCACGCCTTCCTGGCGGCGCGTGTACACGTCGCGCGCCATGCGCAGCGCCATCGTTGCATCCGACGCGTGCAGGCTGCCGCAATGCTTGTGGTCGAGGCCCTGCTTGCTGCGCACGAATACTTCCCAGATGGGCCATTCCCTGTGTACTGATTTGTCCATTGTCGATCTCCTGAATCCTTGTCCTTTCGATGCCGCTGTTATCGCGGCGAGCGCAGCCGCCGCTCAGGCTGCGTGCTGCTGTGCGCGTTGACGCTGCTTTTCAGCGTGGGCGAGGGCGGCTTCGCGCACCCACGCGCCGTCGTTGTGCGCCTTCACGCGCGTGGCGAGGCGCTCCTTGTTGCACGGACCGTCTCCGTTCACGACACGCCAGAACTCCTCCCAGTCGATCGAACCGTAGTCGTAGTGGCCGCGTTCCTCGTTCCACTTCAGGTCCGCGTCCGGCAGCGTGACGCCGAGCAGCTTCGCCTGATCGACCGTGGCGTCGACGAATTTCTGCCGCAGGTCGTCGTTCGAAATGCGCTTGATACCCCATTTGAACGACTGGCCGCTGTGGATGGAATCCTTGTCGCTCGGGCCGAACATCATCAGCACCGGCCACCACCAGCGGTTCACCGCCTGCTGGACGAGTTCGCGCTGTGCTTCGGTGCCCTTCATCATCGAGAGCAGCGCATCGAAACCCTGCCGCTGATGAAACGACTCTTCCTTGCAGATGCGGATCATCGCGCGGGCATACGGGCCGTACGTGCAGCGGCACAGCGGAATCTGGTTCATGATCGCCGCGCCGTCCACCAGCCAGCCGATCACGCCGACGTCCGCCCATGTGGGCGTCGGATAGTTGAAAATGCTCGAATATTTCGCCTTGCCGCTATGTAGTGCGTCGACGAGCTGATCGCGCGACACACCCATCGTTTCGGCTGCGCTATATAGATAGAGGCCGTGGCCGGCTTCGTCCTGCACCTTGGCGAGCAGGATCGCCTTGCGCTTGAGGCTCGGCGCGCGCGTGATCCAGTTGCCTTCGGGCAGCATGCCGACGATCTCCGAGTGCGCGTGCTGCGAGATCTGTCGCACGAGCGTCTTGCGGTACGCGTCGGGCATCCAGTCCTGCGCCTCGATCTTGCCGTCGGCTTCCATGACGGCGTCGAAGCGGGCTTGCTCGGGCGAACTGGCGGTGGCGTCGATCGGCGCGACGTTGCCAGGAATATCGAGGGATTGCGTGTACATGGTCTTAACGCTCTCATCCGAAGTTGGGCATGTCCGGCAGTATAAACCAACCGACCGGTCGGTTAATGATTTTTTTGAGATTGGCTGTGTGGCAGGTGGAGTGCCGTCGGCGCTCGCATTGTTGCGTTTTGTAATCCTGGAATAAAAAAG
>CALFSF010000372.1 GCA_937917025.1 uncultured Paraburkholderia sp. | reverse complement strand
ATGCCCAGCACCAGAAGAACGATCAGCGTGAGGATCACGCCCGCGAAGACGGCACCCCACGAGATGCGGGGAAGCCTGTCGTGCGTCACAAGAGTAGTCATGGTTGCCTCGCTACTGTGATGAAGGGGAACGGTCCTGCCGCCTCAAGACAAAAGTGAGTGGCACTCGGGTTCCAGGGCGGCTGCTGGCGGTTATGTCAGGATGAACCCGCAGCCGGTTGAAGCTGTCGACGTTTTTGGCGCAGGCAGGGAATCGAAAAACGCCTAGTGAAAAATCAGGTAAAGCAGAACCAGAACGATAACCGGCACACCGAGGAACCAGCCAAGGATGTAAGGCATGATCTCTCCTCCCTTCTTTAGTGTTTCGAGTTGCTTCCCCGGTGTCCCAGGGAAAGCCCGTGTCATGCAGTCAGAGTCAGCAAAAAGTGTGCCCCTTTGCGCCGCCTCTTGACAAACAAGGCGTTCCCGCACTCGCGGGATTGCGAAACAGCGCTGTGGCAGGTATTTCCCTGGCGCCCGCGCGTTTCTTTTACCCGTCGTCGGCAAAACTTCCACGCGTGCTTTTCGCATCTTGCCGTGCCGCATAATCCGTTCGATACTGGACCGCCCTTCAAACGACGTGCTGCGGGCACGCATCGTTCGAAGCATTTCCCACCTGCCCCGGAGACGCCCCATGCGAATGGAAACGGCCTTCCTGTTCGACCTCGACGGCACCCTCGTCGATAGCGTGTATCAGCATGTCCTTGCATGGAAAGAAGCGCTCGACGCCGAGGGCATCGAACTGTCGGTGTGGCGCATCCATCGCAAGATCGGCATGAGCGGCGGCCTCTTCACCAACCAGTTGCTGCGCGAAACGGGCGGCGATATCAGTCAGGAACGCGTCGACCGGCTGCGCCGCACGCATGCGCAAGCGTACAAGCGGCTGCGCGCCCAGGTATGCCCGCTGCCCGGCGCGCGCGAGCTGCTTGCAACGTTGACGCAGACCGGCACGCGCTGGGCCATCGCCACGAGCGGCCGCATGGAAACGGCGGCCGTCAATCTCGAAGCGCTGGGCGTCGATCCGTCACGGGAAGTGGTCGTCACGCGTGACGACGTCAAGTACGCGAAGCCGGATCCCGATCTGTTCATCGCTGCGGCCGCGCGGCTGGGCGTGCCGATCGAACAGTCCGTCGTGGTCGGCGACAGCATCTGGGACATGCTCGCCGCACGCCGCTGCCGCGCGCTGGGCGTCGGTCTGCTGTCCGGTGGCTACGGACTCGACGAACTCGAACGCTCGGGTGCGCTGCGCGTCTATGAGGACCCGCGCGATCTGCTGCTGCATCTGGATGAAGTCGCCGCGCGTCCGTGATGGGCACGCAACGCGTGCGTCATATCGTCTCAATAATTTCTTGACAAGATATTCGCCGCCTAAGACACTCAGCGACATGCCCAAGCTCCTGCTTATCGCCAACGCGATTAATCACCCAATTCACGCCATCATCGGCGGGTTTTGGTCAGGACGCGTGCGCTAGATTCATCGATACACGCAGATTCCCCAAGGCCCCGCCGGAAACGACGGGGCCTTTTTCGTTGTGTACGTCCCCGCTGTGCCGGCATTCAGACGGAGACGATGATGGACGAGAGCAGTCAGCAGCGCCGCGCTTTATCGCGTGGCATGGACGACTTGCAGGCGCAACGCCGCTACGTGGTTCAGTTTGCAGTCGCGGCGGGCGAGACGGTGACGTTGAAGATTCGCCACGACGCGGTGGTGTCTTCGGCGGGCGCACGGCTGTGGGTGACGCGAGCCGGCGACAAATGGGACTACTGGCTGAAACCCGGCGAGACCTTGCGCCTGTCGCGCGGCGAGCGCGTGTGGATGACCGGCGATATCGATGCACACGCAACGACCGGCGTCAGGCCCGACGTCGACGTGACGCTGACGATGCATCTCGCGCGGCGCCGGCGCATGCGCTGGAAGTGGGCGCGCCAGCCGATGTTCGCGCTCTGGTGACGAAGCACGCCGGGATGCGCTTGAGGCGCTGCGCTCACCCGCGTGCCGCACACCGCTCAAATGCAATCCAGCGCAACCTGCGGGGGCGAATTCCAGCCGCGTGCCATGGCGAACGCAACGGTGGCCCGCGCGAGTTCGAGCGTGCTGTCGATCAGTGTGATCGGCGGCGCGGACAGATTGCGCGCGGCCAGTGGAATTTCAGTGCAGGCCATCACGGCTGCACGCACGCCCTGCGCAATCAGCATCGCGAGCGCGGCGGAAAGCTGGACCGTGGCTTCATCGATGTCGTTTGCCTTGGCTGCCTTGACGCTTGCGTCGAGGCGCGCCTGCGTGACGTCGTCCGGAACAACCGGTGTCATCCCGCGAGCGACGAGCGCTTCCTGATAGAAGCCTGCCGCGATCATGCCGCTGGTGCCCATTATGGCGACGCGCTGTGCGGGACCCTGAATCGCGTTGACGCAGGCTTCGCCGATATGCAGGATCGGCGCGGCGCTGCGCGCCTGCAGTTGCGCATACCAGTGGTGCGCGGAATTGCACGGAATCGCGATCACGCCCACTTCATTACGATTGAGCAGATCGATGCCAGAGAGCATGGCGGGCAGCGGATCCTCGCCGCCATCGAGAATCGCGAGCGAACGGTCGGGGATGTACGGCAGGCTCGCGACCAGCAGCGGCAGATGCTCCTGGTCGCAGGCGGCGTGCGTCAGGCGCACGACCTTCTCCATGAAGTCGACCGTCGCAAGCGGGCCCATCCCGCCGAGAACTCCAATGAGTGCCATCCCCGACCCTCCAGTGACTTCAATGGACGCGGCCCAGATGGTGGAACAGCCGCGGCATCCCGCACAGCGTGACGGGCGTGCGCAGCATAACGCAGAACTGCGGATTTAACACAGCCAGGGGGCAAGGACGAACACGCGGAACAGGCGCGAGACGACGGGTTGCCGCCGTGACGAATCCGGATTTTCACAGGCGGCGCGGCACATGAAAAAAGGCCTCGCAAAGAGACCTTTTAGCGCCCATCGAACCTTTGCGCCGGGCCCTATGGCAGCCTCACGGCTGTCGACGCAATTCCGCAGGCGGTACCTTCATCAGATGCCGGTATTTCGCGACCGTCCGGCGCGCGACGAGCACACCCTGGTCCGCCAGCATTCTCGCGAGCGACACGTCCGAAAGCGGATCGCGGGCATTTTCCGCGGCGATCATTTCCTTGAGCAGCGCGCGCACGGCCGCGGCCGAACAGGTCCCGCCGCTTTCCGTGCCCAGCTCGCGCGGGAAGAAGTGCTTGAATTCGAAAATGCCGCGCGGCGTGGCCATATATTTGTTGCCGGTTGCGCGGGAGATCGTCGATTCGTGCAGACCGAGTTCGTCGGCGACGTCGCGCAGGACGAGCGGCTTGAGCGCGATCTCGCCGTACTGAAAGAACGCGCGCTGATGAGCCACGATGCACTCCGCCACGCGCCGGATCGTATCGAAGCGCTGCTGCGCGTTGC
>CALFSF010000371.1 GCA_937917025.1 uncultured Paraburkholderia sp. | reverse complement strand
GGCATGACCGAAGTGCAGGGCGCGTCGCTGCTGGCTGCCATGGGCATCTTCGATCTGTTCGGCACGACGTTGTCCGGATGGCTGTCGGATCGTTTCAACAGCCGCATATTGCTGTTCTGGTACTACGGGCTGCGCGGGCTGTCGCTGATTTACCTGCCGCACGCGTTCGGAATCGACTTCTTCGGGCTGCCGATCTTTGCCGTGTTCTACGGCCTCGACTGGATTGCCACCGTGCCGCCGACCGTGCGTCTGGCCACTGACGTCTACGGCAAGGAATCGGCGCCGGTCGTGTTCGGCTGGGTCGTCGCCGGACACCAGCTCGGCGCGGCGTTCGCGGCGCTGGGCGCCGGCATGCTGCGCGCAAGCCTTGGCTCCTATACGGTGGCGTCGATGATCTCGGGCGGCTTGTGTCTCGTTGCCGCCGTGATCGTGCTGCGCATCAATCGCGGCGAGCGGCCGGTCGCCGCGCAGGCGGCATAACGCCGGCGCCTGGCGTCGCGCGGGCGTCGTTCCTGCGACGGCACGGCGTGGATTGAGCGCTTTGCCCGCGCGGCACAAAGCCCGGGTATGCTATGTGGCCCCGGGCGTCCGCCCGCCGACTGGATTTCGACCGAGAAAAGCGCATGATGACAAAACCCGCTCCAACGACTGTCCCCATCCACGAACTTCTTGCTGGCCGCTGGAGCCCGCGCGCGTATTCGGGCGAGCCGGTGAGCCGCGACCAGCTGCATACGGTACTCGAAGCGGCGCGCTGGGCGCCTTCGTCGTATAACGCGCAGCCGTGGCGCTTCGTCGTGTTCGACCGCACCACCGACGAAGTCGCGTTCAAGCGTGCGTTCGCAACGCTGGTGCCGTTCAACCAGGGATGGAACGGGCCGGCGCCGGTGCTGATCGCGGTCACGACGCAGACGTTGACGAGCAAGGGCGAGGTCAACCGCTGCGCTTCGTACGATGCGGGCGCGGCAGCGATGGCGCTCGTCCTCCAGGCGCACGCGCTCGGTCTCGCGGCGCACCAGATGAGCGGCTTCGATGTCCCCGCGTTCCGCAGCGCGTTTGCGATTCCCGCCGACGTCGAAGTCCTCGCGATGATCTCGCTCGGTCATTACGGCGATGTCGACAAGCTCGATCCGGTGCTGCGCGAGCGTGAGAAGTCGGTGCGCCAGCGTCAGCCGCTGGGCGAGATCGCCTATGGCGGCGCGTGGAAGAAGGCGTTCTGATACGGGCGTTTTCCTTCGTCTCCAGCTTTGCGCATTGAAGAACGCGCGGCCTCGATGACCGCGCGTTTCGTTTCCCAAGGATGTTTTTTTGTCGTCGTGGGCCTTACTGGTCCGCGTCGAGCGCGGAAAGCGGCGACGCGACGTTTTCCAGCGATTTCCTTTCCGCGTCGATGCCCCAGATCGCCGCGATCACGGCTGCGGCGACCATCAGCGCCGCGCCGACGAGATACCCCGCGAACACCTGCGTGCGTTGGTGCGTATCGATCAGGCGCCCGAAAAACGCGGGTCCGGCGATGCCGCCAAGCGCCGTGCCGAACGCATAGAACACGGCAATCGCGAGCGCGCGGATTTCGAGCGGAAACGATTCGCTGACGGTCAGATACGCCGAACTCGCCGCAGCCGATGCGAAGAAGAAAATCACCATCCAGACGATCGTCTGCGTGGTCACGTCGAGCAACTGCTGCTCGAAGAGATAGCCGCTCACCGCGAGCAGCACGCCCGAAATGCCATACGTCGCCGCAATCATCTTGCGGCGGCCGATCACATCGAAGAGCCGTCCAAGCAGCAGCGGACCGAGAAAGTTGCCGAGCGCGAACGGCAGCAGATACCAGCCGATGTGATAGCCAGGTACGCCATAGAAGTCGGTCAGCACGAGCGCGTAGGTGAAGAAGATCGCGTTGTAGCAGAACGCCTGCGCGGTCATCAGCGACAGGCCCACCAGCGAGCGTCGCCGGTGCAGCGCGAAGAGCGTGTGAAACACCTCGCGCAGCGTCGTGCGCTCGCGCGAGCGCAGCCGCAACAACTGAAGACCGTCCTGCGCGAGCGTGTGGCCTTCGCGGCGAAACCGCGCTTCGATGCCTTCGACGATCGTGCGCGCTTCGGCGGGCTCGCCGTGCGTCAGCAGCCAGCGCGGGCTCTCGGGAATCCACACGCGCATCGGCAGGATCACGAGCGCGAGCGCGGCGCCGATGAAAAAGCAGGCGCGCCAGCCCCAGTCGGCGGGCAGCAGGCTGTTGTCGAGCAAAACCAGCGAGCCGGTCGCACCGAGCGCGGCGCCGATCCAGAACGTGCCGTTGATGCCGAGATCGGTCCAGCCGCGCACGCGTGCGGGCGTGAACTCCTGAATGGTCGAGTTGATCGCGGTGTATTCGCCGCCAATGCCCGCGCCCGTCAGAAACCGGAACACAATGAAGCTCGCCAGATTCCATGAAAACGCGGTTGCCGCGGTGGCGGCCAGATAGAGGGCGAGTGTGATGAAAAAGAGCTTCCGGCGTCCGAACCGGTCGGTGAGCCAGCCGAAGCCGAGCGCGCCGAGCACCGCGCCCGCGATATACGCGCTGCCGGTCAGACCGACGTCGGCGTTGGAGAAATGCAGCGTCGGGCTGGTTTTCAACGCGCTCGCGACGGCGCCTGCCAGCGTCACTTCGAGCCCGTCCAGCAGCCATGTGACACCGAGCGCGAAGACGATCAGCGTGTGGAAGCGGCCCCACGGCAGCCGGTCGAGCCGCGACGGCAGATCGGTTTCGAT
>CALFSF010000370.1 GCA_937917025.1 uncultured Paraburkholderia sp. | reverse complement strand
ACCGGGGTCGGCCGGGCCCGATCTGTTCTGGCCGATGTTCGGCGTGGCGCTCATGGTAGGCGCGCTGCTCGGCGCGCGCCTGCCGCTCCACTGGGACAATCGCACGCTTCTCGCGGGCGCTTACGTGCTGCAGGCGGCAGGCATCGCGGCGGGCATCGTCTGGCCGACCGCAGCGGGCTTCTCGATCGGCAGCGTGCTGATCGGGCTGCCGTTCACGGCGATCACACTCTTTGCGATGCGTGAAGCCCGCCGCCTGCACGGGGAGCATGCCGCCGGACTGATGGGGTACGCCACGGCCGCCTATGGCATCGGCCAGATCGCGGGGCCGCTGGTGGCCGCGCCGGTCGCCGCTCATACGGGCTCGTTTTCGCCCGCGCTGTGGCTGGCCGCGTTCGCACTGATGCTCGGCGCCGCCGGCCTCCTTATCGTCACCCGCGTCTCGAAGCGCCGCTCGCACCGATAGCCCGCTCCGGCCGTACACCCGTTCGCGCCTCGTGCGCCGTCCACGGCGCTTCCCGACCCTACGATTACCCTCCAGCAAATTCGAACGACCGGACAATAACGGGACGGCGCACTAAAATGTCTGCTTCCCGTTACTTTCGCGTGCCTTCTACAGGGTGCGCCGCCCGCCATGCAACACTTTGCGTCGGACAATTACGCCGGCATCTGCCCCGAGGCGCTCGCGGCACTCGTTGAAGCGAACAACAGCGGCCACGAGCCGGCTTACGGCGACGATTCCTGGACCGAGCGCGTATGCGACCGCCTGCGCGACCTGTTTCAGACCGACTGCGAAGCGTTCTTCGTTTTTAACGGCACGGCGGCGAATTCGCTGGCACTGGCGTCGCTGTGCCAGTCGTATCACTCGGTGATCTGCCACGACCTCGCGCACATCGAGACCGACGAGTGCGGCGGCCCCGAATTTGTCTCCGGCGGCTCGAAGCTGCTGACCGCGCCCGGCCTCCACGGCAAGCTGACGCCCGATGCCATCGAGGCCGTCGTGACCCGGCGCGCCGATATCCACTATCCGAAGCCGAAGGTGGTGACGCTCACGCAGTCGACGGAAGTCGGCAGCGTCTACACCGTCGAGGAAGTGCGCGCGATCGCCGCGATTGCCAAACGGCATCATCTGAAGGTCCACATGGACGGCGCCCGCTTCGCCAACGCGGTGGCGACGCTCGGCGTGCATCCTTCGGAGATCACGTGGCGCGCGGGCGTCGACGTGCTGTGTTTTGGCGGCACGAAGAACGGCCTGCCGGTGGGCGAAGTGGTCGTGTTCTTCGATCGCGCGCTGGCCGACGATTTCGCGTATCGCCTTAAACAGGCGGGCCAGCTCGCGTCGAAGATGCGCTTCATCTCGGCGCCGTGGCTGGGCCTGCTCGACGGCGACGTCTGGCTGCGCAACGCGCGCCACGCGAACGCGATGGCACAACTCATGAAGACGCGCCTCGAGGCGATTCAGGGTGTGAGCATCATGTTTCCGGTCGAATCGAACGCCGTGTTCGCGCAACTGCCGGCGCAGGCGGCGAAAGCGATGCGGGCGAAAGGCTGGAAGTTCTACGAGTTCATCGGCGCGGGCGGTTGCCGTCTGATGTGCGCGTGGGACACGCAGCCCGAAACCGTCGAGCGGTTCGCCGCCGAAGTGCGCGACCTGTGCGCCGCGTGAGCGCGAGCGCCGCCCGCGCATACCGCGCTGCGCCGCGCACGACGTGAAACGATCCAAAGCTTTTCCCGACATTCATTCACCTCAATTCCAACGAGCATGTCCGACTATCAATACTGCCCACGCTGCGCGACACCGCTCACCGAACGCAGCGACGCCGCCCACGAGGGCGGCCGCGTGCGCCGGGTCTGTCCCGACGAAACCTGCGGCTACGTGCACTGGAACAACCCGCTGCCGGTCGTAGCGGCCATCGTCGAATACGAAGGCAAGATCCTGCTCGCGCGCAACGCGGCGTGGCCCGAAGGCATGTTCGCGCTGATCACCGGGTTTCTCGAGAACGGCGAAACACCCGAGGAAGGCATCGCGCGCGAGGTGCTCGAGGAAACCGCGCTGCATGCGGAATCGGTCGAGCTGATCGGCGTGTACGAATTCATCCGCAAGAACGAGCTGATCATCGCTTACCACGTGAAGGCGCACGGCACGGTCACGCTTTCGCCCGAACTGCTCGAATACCGGCTCGTCGAACCGGCGAACCTGCGGCCGTGGCGGGCGGGCACCGGACAGGCGCTCGGCGAATGGATGCGCCGGCGCGGCCTGCCTTTTGAATTCGTCGAGCGGCCGGGGCAGTGAGCCGCGTGCTGGCGAGCGTTTGCCTGCAGTCATTCGACCACGTTTTCAACACGCCGGACACCTGGCCATCCGGCGGATAGTCAGCACGTCGCCATGTTGCTAGAGTGGCTGCATGACCCCGGCACACGGCAGTCCGCGCCACACTTTTCCAGCACCATCAGGAGACAGCATCGACATGGCCTACATCTACTATCTGACGCACATTCATCTCGGTTACGACGCGCTCGCGCAACTGCCCGCCGAATGCGCGCGGGTCGGCATCAAACGACCGCTCGTCATTACCGACAAGGGTGTTGTCGCAGCGGGCATTGCCCAGCGCGCGATCGATGCGCTGAAGCTCGCCGACGTGCCGGTATTCGACGACACGCCGTCGAATCCGACCGAGGCCATGGTTCTCGCCGCCGCCGCGCGGTATCGCGAGGACGGGTGCGACGGGCTGGTTGCGGTCGGCGGCGGTTCGTCGATCGATCTGGCAAAAGGCGTGGCGATTGCCGCGACGCACCCGGGGGCGCTGACGCAATACGCGACGATCGAAGGCGGTAGCGGCAGGATCACGGATGCCGCGGCGCCCCTTGTCGCGATTCCGACCACGTCGGGCACCGGCAGCGAAGTCGCGCGCGGTGCGATCGTGATCCTGAACGACGGCCGCAAGCTCGGCTTTCACTCGTGGCATCTGCTGCCGAAGTCGGCGATCTGCGATCCGGGCCTGACGCTCGGCCTGCCTGCCGGTTTGACGGCCGCCACGGGCATGGATGCGGTGGCGCACTGCATCGAAACGTTCCTCGCGCCTGCGTTCAATCCGCCGGCGGACGGCATTGCGCTCGACGGGCTCGAGCGCGCATGGGCCAATATCGAGCGCGCGACGCACGACGGCGGCGACCGGGACGCGCGCCTGAACATGATGAGCGCGTCGATGCAGGGCGCGATGGCGTTCCAGAAGGGGCTCGGCTGCGTACACTCGCTGTCGCATCCGCTCGGCGGCATCGCGGTGAACGGGCGCACGTCGCTGCATCACGGCACGCTGAACGCCGTCGTGCTGCCGGCCGTGCTGCGCTTTAACGCGTCCGCTGAAACCGTGGTCGCGAACAACCGCTACGCGCGCATGCGTCGCGTGATGAACCTGCCGGAGAACGCCGATCTTGCCGGGGCGCTGTTCGACATGACCGCGCGTCTCGGGCTGCCGACGGGGCTGAAACAGATGGGCGTCGACGAAAGCGTGTTCGACAAGGTCATCAAGGGCGCGCTGGTCGATCATTGCCACAAGACGAATCCGCGCGAGGCTTCGGCGGAGGACTATCGCCGCATGCTGACCGAATCGTTCTGATCCTGCCGCCATGGCGACCCCTGACGACGCGATAAAAAGATGAGCAAACCGACTCCGACGCCACGCGAAGCTTACCGCCACTTTCTGCCGATCTCGACGCGCTGGATGGACAACGACGTCTACGGCCACGTCAATAACACGGTCTATTACAGCTACTTCGACACGGTGGTGAACGAGTATCTGATCCGCACCGGAGCGCTCGATTTCGAGCGCGGCGCGACGATCGGGCTCGTCGTGGAAACGCACTGCAACTACTTCGAACCGTTCGTGTTTCCGGAGCGGGTCGAGGCGGGCTTGCGCGTGGCGCGCCTCGGTTCGACGAGCGTGCGCTACGAAGTCGGTCTCTTCAGGGAAGGCGGCACGCATGCGGCGGCGCAGGGGCACTTCGTGCATGTGTACGTCGATCGCGGGACGCGTCGTCCGGTCGCGCTGCCGGATGCGCTGCACGCGGCGCTCGCGCCGCTTGTCGTGGCGGCGGACTAGCGAGTGCAGTCGCTCGTCCTCAACCTGCTGAACGGCGTCAGCTACGGATTGCTGCTGTTCATGCTGTCGGCGGGGCTGACGCTGATTTTCAGCATGCTCGGCGTGCTCAACTTCGCGCACGCCAGCTTTTACATGCTCGGCGCGTACGTCGGGCTTTCGGTCGCGGCGCACGCCGGGTTCTGGAGTGCGCTCGTGATTGCGCCGGTGGTGGTCGGCCTCGTCGGCGCGGCGATGGAGCGCTGGTTGCTGCGGCGCGTGCGCCCGCACGGTCACCTTGCCGAGTTGCTGCTCACGTTCGGCGCGGCGTATCTGATCGGCGAAGCGGTCAAGCTCGTGTGGGGTTTGCCGGCGCTGTCGGCACCCGTGCCGCACGCGCTGGACGGCCCGCTCTTCACGGTGTTCGGCGCGGGTTTTTCGCGTTATCGCGCGTTCATGATGGCGGTTTCGGTCGCGATGCTCGCCGCGCTGTATGTGCTGCTGCACACGTCGAAAACCGGTCTGATCGTGCGCGCGGCGCTGACCCATGCGAGCGCCGTCGAGGCGCTCGGTCACAACGTGCCGCGCGTGTTCACGCTGGTATTCGCGGCGGGCACCGCGCTTGCCGCGCTGGCCGGCGTGATCGGCGCACCGCTCTTCGTGATCGAGCCGGCGATGGCCGATTCGGTCGGCTCGATCGTGTTCGTGGTGGTCGTGACCGGCGGTCTCGGGTCGCTCGGCGGCGCGCTCGTGGCCTCGCTGGTGGTGGGGTGTACGCAGACGTTCGCGGTCGCAAGCGACGTGTCGCTCGGTTCGCTTGCCGCCTTCGCCGGACAGTCGCTGCCGGCGCAATGGGCATCGCTCAGCGTCGCGCAGGTTGCGCCGCTCGTGCCGTATCTGCTGCTCGTCGCGATGCTGGCGCTGCGGCCGCGTGGTCTTTTCGGGCGGCGCGATGACGAGGCCTGATTTGCACCGCGTGCCTCCAGTGTCCGGCAGCGTTAATGCCGCTGGCGAATCGCGCGCGCATGCGTCTGTGTGGCGAACCGGCCTGTCGTGGCTCGCGTTGGTCGCGCTGCTCGTCGTGCCGCCTTGCGTGTCGTCGCAAAGCTGGATGCTCGCGTATCTGGCGCAAACCGCGTCGATGATCGTGTTCGCGCTCTCCTGGAACATGCTGCTCGGCGAGACGGGCTTGCTGTCGTTCGGTCACGCCGCGTTCGCCGGGATCGGCGCACTCGTCGCGGCGCATCTCTTTAACCGGTATGGCTTCCCGTTGCCGTGGCTGCCGCTCGCCGGTGGCGTGGGCGGCGCGTTTGCCGGTGCGATCGCCGGTCTCGTCGCGACGCGTCGCGCGGGCACCGCGTTCGCGATGATCACGCTCGGCATCGGCGAACTCGTGGCGGCTGCGGCGTGGTCGCTGCCCGACTGGTTCGGCGGTGAAGCGGGTGTGTCGATCGACCGCGCGGGCGGTCCGGCTTGGGGATCGTTCACGTTTGGCCCCGCGCGCGAGGCGTATGCGCTGATCGCGTGCTGGTGCCTGCTCGCCACGCTCGCGATGTGGGTGCTCTCGCGCACGCCGTTCGTACGGCTCGCGAATGCGGTGCGCGACAATCCGGTGCGCGCTGCGTCGACGGGTTGCGATCCACGGCGCGTGCGGTATCGGATGTTCGTGCTGTCGTCGTTTTTCGCGGGTGTCGCGGGTACGCTGGGGCTCATTAACGTCGAGCTGGTGTCGACGGAAAGCGTCGGTATGCTGCGTTCGGGCTCGGTGTTGATCGCCACCGTGATTGGCGGCACCGGCG
>CALFSF010000369.1 GCA_937917025.1 uncultured Paraburkholderia sp. | reverse complement strand
CGAGCGGCACGACCCGGTTTTTCTGCACGGTGACGACGCGCGTTTGCTGGATTTCGCGCAACGCGAAGACCTGGCCGGCTGCCGAAAGGGAGTTGCGCGTGACCGACACGCCGCGCTCGTTGAATGGAATTTCCATCGATTCGAAGTGATACGGGGGAAAGGCCGCAGAGTAACAGAAGCGACGATGGCGTTGCGAGGCTGCGTGCAAAAGAACCGCGAAAAGCAGCGCTGGAACTCGTCCGGGGATTTGACAAATGGTTCCAATAATGGAACCATGCAAAAATGATAGAAAAAACCCTCGAACAGATGCGCCGTCAACCCGCCGGCGTCCGGTTCCTGGCGCTGTTCAACGTATGCGATGCGTATTTTGGTAAACCGCGCCAGGCTGGCAGCAGTCATGCTTCTTTAAAATGCCGTGGCCGGGTGACCCTCACGTCAACATCCAGAACGATAGAGGCAAGGCCAAAGCGTACCAGGTACGTCAGGTCCTCGAAGCCATTGATAAATTGAAGGAGAGCCAGCATGCCCGCTGATCACTACACCTACCGCGTCACCTGGTCGCCTGAGGACAACGAGCACGTTGGCCTTTGCGCCGAATTTCCGTCGTTGTCGTGGCTCGCGCGTTCGCCCGACGCGGCATTGAAAGGCGTCCGCTCGCTCGTCGCGCAGACGATTGCCGATCTGCGCGAGAACAACGAACCGGTGCCGGATCCGCTTGCGGAAAAGCGCTATAGCGGTGAATTCCGTGTCCGGATTCCGCCGGAGCAGCACCGCGCGCTAGCCATGCAAGCCGCGGAGCAGGGCGTCAGTCTGAACCGCCTCGTCAGCATGAAACTGGCTGCCTGAGCGCCGCAACGTGTAGCGGTTGGCCGTCGCGTCGCGAGGAGCCTGCTGACCCCGCGCGTGCCGAAACGCGAAAAACAGAAATGCCGTTCAGCATGAGCCCTGAACGGCATTTTTTCTGCGGCTTCCGGCGATGCTTTAAAACTGCTCAAGCCTCGCCGGATTTCTTCACGCTACTGAGATCAGAACTTGTGACGCAGGCCCACGCGCGCAGCCAGTTGCGTATTCGCGCCAGCCGTACCGAAGTAGCTCGTGGACGAACCGATCTGTGCCTGCAAGTCGCCGGTGCCCGTGTTGTGACCCGATGCCTGCTGGTAGATGCCGAGCACGTACACGTCGGTGCGCTTGCTCAGCGCGTAGTCGATGCTTGCGTCGAACTGGTTCCAGTGGCCCGTATTCGCGTCCGACAGGTGCAGGTACGTGTAGCCGAGGCCACCCGTCAGCGCCGGCGTAACGGCGTACTTCACGCCTGTTTCATACGCGGTGAACGTCGTCGATCCGCCCGTAAGCGGTTCGAGACGCGTATTCGTGTACAACGCCCACAGCGTAGCCGGCCCGAAGACGTAGCGGCCGCCTGCGCCAAACGTACGCAGATCGCGCACGGTGCCCGGATTGACGTTCGAGATGTTCGTCGTGAACGCCGGCGTCGACTGGTTCGGGTAATGGATGTCCGTGTACGCGGCCCCGATGCTGAACGAACCTGCCGCATAGTTCGCGCCAAAGCTGTATGCGCGCGACGAGCCCGCCGTCGTGCCGGCTGCCGGTGCGCCTGCGAACGAGGTCGAGTTCGAGAAGCCATACAACGCGCCGAACGTGAAGCCCGCGAAGTTAGCGCTGCTG
>CALFSF010000368.1 GCA_937917025.1 uncultured Paraburkholderia sp. | reverse complement strand
GACCAGGTTGTCGTTGTCGGGTTGGAGCTTGCGGGCCTGGCGCCAGGCGTCGTGCGCCTGATCCTGGTTGCCGCTTTTCCACAGCACTTCGCCCAGATGCGCGCCGATTTCGGCGTTCGGCTGCAGGTCGTACGCCTTGCGCAGCATCTTGATCGCGTCCGACGTATCACCGAGGCGATATTTCACCCAGCCGACGCTGTCCATGATGAACGCGTCATTCGGCGCGAGCGATGCGGCCTTCTCGATCAGCTTGTCAGCTTCCTGAAGGCGCTGGTTGCGGTCCGCGAGCGAATAGCCGAGTGCGTTGTACGCCTGCGGATTGTCCGGCTGCGTCTGCATCAGCTTGCGCAACTGCGTTTCCATCACGTCGTAATGGCCGGTCTTTTCCGCGGCCATCGCGTAGTCGTACGAGAGATCCGGGTCGTCGGGGAAATCCGAACTGGCCTGGGCGAGGCGTGCCTCGGCTTCGGGGTAGCGCTTCGCATCGAACAGGATCGCCGCGTCGGTGCGCGCGATCAGCGACTGGTCGCGCGGATCGGGCGACTGCAGTGCCGCGAGCAGCTTGCGCGCGTCGTCAGGCTTGCCCTGCTTTTCGAGCAGCTGGGCCCGCGTGATCTGCGCCGGGATGTACTGCTGGCTCGCCGGCTGGATGCGATTGAGCCAGTCGCTGGCGGTGGCTTCGTCCTTCTGTTCGAGCGACAGTTGCGCGAGATAGATGTACGCCTGGCCCGCATCGGCGCCGGGCGTCTTTTCGGCCTGCTTCGCGTACTGCTTCAGATACGTCTGCGCATCGGTGAAATTTTTCTGCTGGATCCTGATCAGCGCGAGCGCCATCAGCGGCGTCAGGTCGTTCGGGTTGTCCTGACGCATGACTTCGAACTGCTTCTGCGCGTCGTCGAGGCGATCGCTCGCCAGATACATCTGCGCGAGCGCGAGACGCGCGTCGTGCGATTTCGGATTCTGCTGCAGATAATTTTCGAGCGAGGCGATGCCTTCCTTGCGCTCTTCCGGACCCATCTGCGACAGCATCAGCGCGGCCGGCAGATAGTCGGGCTTCAGCGCCAGCGCCTGTTCGAGCGATTTGCGCGCGCCCGGTGCGTCGTCGCAGAGGATCTGCTGTCGGGCAATCGCAAGCTGGGTCTCGGGACGGTTCTGGTCGTCCTTCAGCAGATCCTGCAGCACGTGCAGGCCGCCGATACGATTGGGGCCGCGCGAAAGCAGCTGCTGCAGCGCGAGGATCGCATTGCCGCGAATGTCGGCCGGTACCCTGGCCAGTTCCTTCGCGAGGAGCGGCGAGGCTTCGTCAGGCTTGCCGGACAGCACGAGCAGCGATGCGTCGAGTTGCGCCGCGCGCTCCGAACCCGGCGCATACTGCTGCCACAGTTGCGCGGCGGCGAGTGCATCGGCCGGGCTCTGTGCGCCAAGCGCGATTTCGGTTGCGCGCTGTGCCATGCGCGGGTCGTGCGTGTCGCGCGCGAGCGCGAGGTACGTCTGGTAGGCCGGCGCGGGCTGGTTTCGCTGCAACGCGACTTCAGCGGCGAGCACCTGGAAGACGATCTGGCTGGACAGTGCAATATCCGGCAGATTTTTCTGCTCTTCGGCCGAAGGTTGCCCCAGCGCGTCCTGCACTGAAAGGGAACTGTCGTCGGAATCCGGCGACGGATCCTGCGCGTGCGCAGGCAGCGCGATGAGCGCCCACGCGGCGACAACCGCCGCGCCGAGCATCCGCTGGACTGATACAGTGCGCGGCACACGGGTCACGATGGCCGGGCGCCGGTAAAACAGCTTCACGAAGGACACGTTCATGGAAATCCGATCAATGTTTCGGTCGATTGTAACGCGCTCGCTACAATAAGCGCACAACCACCCACGCAAGTTGCAGACCAGTTAGACATGCCAGAGTTGCCAGAAGTTGAGGTTACCCGACGGGGAATTGAGCCGTATGTGTCCGGACGACGCGTCGAACGCGTCGACGTGCGCACGCCCGCGCTGCGCTGGCCGATTCCGGCCGACCTTGCAAAAACATTGCGGGGCAGCGTGATCCGCAAGGTCGAACGGCGCGGCAAGTATCTGCTCTTCGAGATCGACGACGGCTGGTTCATTGTGCACCTCGGCATGACGGGCACGCTGCGCGTGCTGCGCAATGTCTCTCATCCGCCGGCCGCGGCGAGGCACGATCACATCGACTGGATTTTCGACGAATTCATCCTGCGCTATCGCGATCCGCGACGCTTCGGCGCGGTGCTGTGGCATCCGCGCGCGGCCGGTGACGTGCTCGATCATCCGCTGCTCGCGGGGCTCGGCGCCGAGCCGTTTACGCCGGCGTTTTCCGGCGCGCTGATGCACCGGAAAACGCGCGGCCGCAAGGTGTCGGTGAAGCAGGCGCTGCTCGCGGGTGAAATCGTGGTCGGCGTGGGTAATATCTACGCGTCCGAGAGCCTCTTTCGCGCGGGCATCCGTCCGACCACGGCCGCTGGCCGCGTTTCGCTCGTCCGCTACGAACTGCTCGCGGATGCGGTACGGCTGACGCTTGCCGCCGCCATCGAGAAAGGCGGCAGCACGCTGCGCGATTTTGTCGGCAGCGACGGCGAAAGCGGTTATTTCCAGCTCGACTATTTCGTCTATGATCGCGCCGGGCTGCCATGCCGCGTCTGCGGCACGCCGATCAGACAGATCGTGCAAGGTCAGCGATCCACTTACTTTTGCCCGACCTGCCAGCGCTGATGTCCACTCTTTCCCTTTCCGTTCCTGCGTCGTTGACCGATTTTTCCGCGCGGCTGATCGCGTGGCAGCGCGCGCACGGCCGTCACGACCTGCCGTGGCAGAACACGCGCGATGCCTATCGCATCTGGCTTTCCGAGATCATGTTGCAGCAGACGCAGGTCTCGACGGTCATTCCATACTACGAGCGTTTTCTCGGCCGTTTCCCGGATGTCGCCGCGCTCGCTGCCGCGCCGCTCGACGATGTGATGGCGTTGTGGGCCGGCCTCGGTTACTACTCGCGTGCGCGCAATCTGCATCGCTGCGCGCAGACGGTTGTCGGGCAGCATGGCGGCACGTTTCCAGAGTCGGTCGAGGCACTCGCGGAACTGCCCGGCATCGGGCGCTCGACGGCGGCCGCGATTGCCTCGTTTGCATTTGGCGCGCGCGCGACGATCCTCGATGGCAACGTGAAGCGGGTGCTTGCGCGCGTGTTCGGCGTCGAAGGATTTCCGGGCGAAAAGCGCGTCGAGAACGCGATGTGGGCGCTGGCTGAATCGCTGCTGCCTTCAAACGCGAACGACGCTGATGTGAGCGCCTACACGCAAGGTCTGATGGATCTCGGCGCAACGTTGTGCGTGCGCGGCAAGCCGGATTGCGCGCGTTGCCCGTTCGCCGCCGACTGCGTGGCGAACGTCTCGGGACGCCAGCGCGAGTTGCCCGTTGCACGTC
>CALFSF010000367.1 GCA_937917025.1 uncultured Paraburkholderia sp. | reverse complement strand
TGGACGACCGCCCAGATCTGCGCGTCGGGGCCGCTGATCGTGCCGACCTTGATGACCTTGTCGTCCGCGTGCGCGGTGAAACTGGTCGCGAATGCGGCCGTCGCGAGGAAGGTGGAGAGGGTTTTGAGAAGTGTTCTACGCTGCATGGATTTTCCGATTGTGTTGCGTTGATCCGGTTTCGATAGTTCGCGAGAGGCGCGCCGGGGCTGTCGTTGTCTTCGCAGTCCACTGGACCCTAAATGGTCTCATACGCCCCATGCAAAGGGAAATATCGCGATGGCATATGGGTATGCAGGGCGGACGGGGAGGCAACGCAGACGAAGGGAAAAGCGAGGGTGTCGGAGAACGGGCCGCCGGTTCGCAGGCGGCCCGTCCGGGTGAAGCGTGAATCAGAACGTCGTCCAGTCGTCGCCGGGCGCGGCGGCTTTGGCAGCCATCGCGTCCACCGGCGACTTCGCGGTGTTCGCCGTGTCGCGGCCGGCCCTGGCGCCGGTCGCATCGTCGCGAGCGGCCGGCTTCGGTGCGGGTTTTGCCGCCGCGCTTGCGTTCGAACTTGTGTTTGAGCCTGCAGTTGCCCTTGCCGACGCGGATACGGAGGCGGATGCACGCGTCGTCGACGATTGCAGCGTGCGCGCGGCGACGCGCGCGGACGGCTCGACGCGACCCGCCTGTTCGTCGACACGGAACGCGCTCACGGTGTCGTGCAGACGCGCCGCCTGATCCTGCAGGGAAGCGGCACCGGCAGCCGCTTCTTCGACGAGCGCCGCGTTCTGCTGCGTGACTTCGTCCATCTGCGTGACCGCGCGGCCGACCTGCGAAATGCCGCTGCTCTGCTCTTCGGATGCCGCCGCGATCTCGCCCATGATGTCGGTCACGCGACGCACCGCCTGCAGGATTTCGCCCATCGTCGAGCCGGCCTGGCCGACGAGCTCCGAGCCGTTGTGCACGCGTTCCACGGAGTCACCGATCAGCTGCTTGATTTCCTTCGCGGCGGTCGCCGAACGTTGCGCGAGGCTGCGCACTTCGCCCGCCACCACCGCGAAGCCGCGCCCCTGCTCACCGGCACGCGCCGCTTCCACCGCGGCGTTCAACGCGAGAATGTTGGTCTGGAAGGCGATGCCTTCGATCACGCCGATGATGTCGGAAATCTTGTGCGAGCTTTCGTTGATCTCGCTCATCGTGCCGATCACGCGGCTCACGACGTCATTGCCACGCGTCGCGATATCCGACGCGTTGTGCGCGAGTCCGCTCGCCTGACGCGCATTGTCGGCGTTCTGCTTCACTGTCGCCGTCAGCTGTTCCATGCTCGCGGCCGTTTCCTGCAACGATGCGGCCTGTTGCTCCGTGCGCTGCGACAGATCGCTGTTGCCGGTCGCGATCTGCTGCGTCGCCGACGCGATCGATTCCGCCGAGCGGCGAATCTCGCCGATCGTCCGTTGCAGACGCGCCTGCATCTGGCTCATCGCGGCCATCATGCTGGTGGTGTCGTTCGGGCGCAGCACGACGGTCTGCGTCAGATCGCCTTGCGCGATGCTGCCGGCAAGACGCGCCGCGAGTTCAGGCTCGCCGCCCAGGCTGCCGCGCACGTTGCGGATGATCAGCACCATCGCCACCGAAATCACCGCGCCGATCACGAGTACCACGATCAGGTGACCGAGCAGCGTGTGCCAGTACGTCGTGTCGATGTCGCGGATAAAAACGCCGCTCGTGATGTTCCAGTCCCACGGCGCGAAGCGCACCACGTAGCTGATCTTCGGCACGGCTGTTTCGCTGTGCGGCAGGCGGCCGCGATACTCGGCGAAACCGCGGCCGGTCGCCTTCGCCGCGTCGACGATCGAGACGTAGAGCAGCTTGCCGTCCGGATCCTTGAAGTCGCCGACGGATTTGCCGTTCATTTGCGGCAACGTCGGATGCATCAGCACGGTCGGCTTCGAATCCATCACGAAGAGGTATCCGGATTCACCGTAGCGCATGGTCGCGAGACGCGCGAGCGCTTCGCGCTGCGCGTCGGCTTCGCTCAACTTGCCGGCCTGCGCCAGCGTGTAATAACCGTTGACGACGCCCTGCGCCGCCTCGACGAGGTTCACCATGCCGGCCTTGCGCTCGGCGAGCATGGTGCCGCGCGTCTCGACCGCGCTCCATAGCCCGACGCCCAGCAACCCCAGCCATACGAGCGCAAGCGACAGCCACAGCTTGCGGTTCAGACTCATCCTGCTCATTGTGTTGGTCTCTTTCGTGTGGTTTCTTCCAGTTCGCGTCCGCCCGCGCCTTTTGGGCGCAAACGATTGCAAGCTGTATAACGGCTGAAAGCTTCACGGACTTGAGAGAAACAGGGACACGGCCGGAACGGCCGCCACGGACGCGCCCTCCGGATCCGGCGGCACCGGCTTTCGCGCTGAACGATAATGACGAAGCGCCGGCGGGCCGCGCCGGTCCATTTTTCAGGAGTTTTCATGTACGTCGTCAATCTCACCTACACCGCACCGCTCGAGCGCGTCGATGACGCGCTCGAAGCGCACCGCGCCTTCCTCGAGCGGCAATTCGATGCGGGCGTGTTTATCGCCGCCGGGCCGAAATTGCCGCGCACGGGCGGGATCATCCTTGCGGCGCGAATCGAGCGGGAACGGCTCGACGCGATCCTCGCCACCGATCCGTTCGCTCAGCAGCAGCTCGCCACCTACGCCGTCGAGGAATTCAAGGTCACGCGGCTCGCGCCGGGGCTGAATCTGCCCGCGCTGTCCTGAAACGCGGGCGCCAACGGAAAACGGCCGGTGGGATGCACCGGCCGTTCATTGCTGTTTTACGCTGCGTTGCGCTCTCGCGCGTCCGAACAGCGCATGGGTTTGCAGTCAGTCGAGCAGCAGCTTGATGTCGTGCACCCAGGGCGCGGCGCCCTGCCCGTCGCGGGCGAAGAGCCTCAGCTTGCCGTCCGGATCGAACACATAGCTCGCGGCGGTGTGATCCATCGTGTAGCTGTCGGGCGTCTTGCCCGGCACCTTCGCGTAATAGACCCGGAAGTCCTTCGTCACCTTGACGAGCTGTGCATCATTGGCCGGCCGCAGGCCGATAAACGTCGGATTGAACGCCGGCACGTATTGCGCCAGCAGCGCCGGTGTATCGCGCTCAGGATCGACCGTCACGAACAGCACCTGCACGCGCCCTGCATCCTTCGGCCCGAGCTGTTGCAGCGCCTGCGAGAGTTCGGCCATCGTCGTCGGGCAGACGTCCGGGCAGTGCGTGTAACCGAAGAACAGCACCACCACCTTGCCCTTGAAGTCGGCCATCGTGCGCGTCTTGCCGCTCGTGTCGGGCAACGAGAAATCGGCGCCGAACTGCGTGTTGCCGGTGATATCGAGGTTCTGAAACGCGGGCGCCTTGTTGCAGCCGGCCATCAGGAGCGCGCCGCCAAGCGCGCAGGCTGCTGCGGCGACGCGCGCCACGCGCGCAAGCCTGAGTGTGAGCATGGTGTTATGCGCCGACAAGGACGCGAGCGTAATGGTCGACCAGAAGCGCGAGGAACAGCAGCGACAGATAAACGATCGAGTAACGGAAGGTTTTACGGGCGAGCGCGTCGGAATATTCCCGATAGATTTTCCACGCATAGCCGAGAAACACGGCGCCGAGCACCACGGCCGCCGCGAGATACAGGACGCCGCTCATGCCGGAGACGAACGGCATCAGCGTGACGGCGAAAAGAATCACCGTGTAGAGCAGGATATGCAGACGCGTGTATTGCTCGCCGTGCGTGTTGGGCAGCATCGGCAGGCCAGCGTTTTCGTAATCCTTGCGGCGGTAAAGCGCGAGCGCCCAGAAATGCGGCGGCGTCCAGACGAAGATGATCAGCACGAGAATCCACGCATCGCCCGGCACGTGACCGGTGACGGCCGCCCAGCCAAGCGCGGGCGGCATCGCGCCCGATGCACCGCCGATCACGATGTTCTGCGGCGTGGCGGGCTTGAGCAGCAGCGTATAGATGACCGCATAGCCGACAAACGTGGCAACCGTGAGCCACATCGTCAGCGGGTTGGCGAACGTGTAGAGCGTCCACATGCCGAGGCTGCCGAGCACGGCCGAAAACACGAGGATCTGCGTCGTGGTGATCTCGCCGCGCGCGGACGGACGCCACGCGGTGCGACGCATCTTCGCGTCGATTTTCTGTTCGACGAGGCAGTTGATCGCAAACGCGCCGGCGGCCAGCAACCAGATGCCGATCGTGCCGCCGATCAGCGGCTTCCACGGCACCATGCCGGGCGTCGACAGGAACATGCCGATGACCGCGCAGAACACGGCGAGCTGCGTGACACGCGGCTTCGTCAGCGCGATGTACTGGGAGATCCGGCTACCGGGATGCTGGGGAAGAGTTGTGCTGTCCATGTGGGGTCACGCTGGCGCGGCATCGCGCGCGGGCAACACGGCGCGGCCGGGACGGCTATAAGCGATTCGAAAGTTTAGCATAACGACGAGCAGCAGCAGGATCGCGGCGCCGCCATTATGGGCGACTGCAATGGGCAGCGGCCATTGCAGGACGATGTTCGACAGACCGGTGATGAACTGGATCGCGACGACCAGCAACACGCCGTTCGCCGGCCGCCGCAACGATTCGAAGCGGCGCACTTTCAGCGCGAACCACACGAGATACGCGATCACGACGAGCGCGAACGTGCGATGCGTCCAGTGAATCGCAACCAGTGCGTCCTGCGTGATGAAGTCGCCGTCGCCGGTCATGCCGAGCGCACGCCACAGGTGAAAGCCGCGCTCGAAGTTCATCGGCGGAATCCACTGCCCGTTGCAGGTCGGGAAATCGGTGCATGCGAGAACCGCGTAGTTCGTGCTCACCCAGCCGCCCAGCGCGATCTGCACGATCAGCAGGATCAGCGCGGCGAGCGCGGCCGCGCGCCAGCGCGCGGCTTCGGGCTCACAGGCGGGCAGCGGCGTCTGGCGCGCGGCCAGCCAGCCGAGCGTGCCGAGCAGTGTGAGGCCAAGCAGCAGGTGCGTCGTCACGATCGCGGGCTGCAGCTTCATCGTCACCGTCCACGCACCGAACGCGCCTTGCACGAGGATCAGCAGCAACAGCGAGGTCGGCCACCACGGCGACACATGCAGCGGACGGCGACGCAGCGTCGCCGTCCACGCGATCAGCGTCTGCGCGATGATCAGCACGCCGATCGCCATCGCGAAGTAGCGGGCGATCATTTCGATCCACGCCTTCGACATGCTCACCGGGCCGCCCGGCATCGCCTGATACGCGGCGCGGATCGCGGCATGCGCGATGAACGGCGACGACGTGCCATAGCAGCCCGGCCAGTCCGGACAACCGAGGCCGGAATCGGTCAGGCGCGTGAAGCCGCCGAACATCACGAGATCGAGCGTCAGGAACGTCGTGATCCAGACGAGCTTGCGAAACTTGTTGTCGTCGGCCTTGACCCAGACGTACGACAGCGGCAACAGCGCGATGCACAGACCAATCATGCCGAGTTGCAAAACAAACATCTCTCTACCCTTCTCGCGAAAAACGGCGCGCGCCGCGGCGCGGGCAGCGCACCATCACATCAGCCGATACTCGACCATTTGAGGAGCTTCGTCACGTCGCCCTTGATCTTGCTCGGGTCCGGATCTTTCGGAAACCGCATCATCAGATTGCCGTTCGGATCGACCACGAAAATGTGGTCGGTCAGCTTCGTGCCGCTGTCCACCGGCAGCCACGCGGCCACGGCGGACGGATCGGCGATCAACATGTCGGTGTCGTCGTAGGCGTGCTTGACGACGTCCGGAACTGCCGACCCATCGGTGCGCAGCCACACGGTGACGACGCGCTCGCGTTCGCCGCCCTGCGTCGCGCGGATCTGGCGCATGAAATACAGCTTCGTGACGCAGGCCTTGTCGCACGCGCTGGCGTCCACCGAGACCAGCAGCCAGCGACCGCGCAGCGACGTGAGCGGCATCGGCTTGCCGTCTTCGCCGATCACGGTGAGCGAGTCGGGAATCGGACGCTGCGGTTCGACCAGCGTGCCGTAGCTCGTCGTGCCGCCCTTCGGCTTGATCACGTAGTACGTGAGGTACGACGCGATCACGGGCGCCGCGCAGATAAGCGCGATCAGCAGCATCATCCAGCGGCCGCGTTGCCACGAGCCCTGACGTGCGCGCGGCGTGCCGTCCGATGCGCGTTGGGGAGCCATCTGGCCGCGTTGCGCGGTTTTTCCGGATTGCGGGGAACGGGGAGATTGCGTCGGCACTACAGGACCTCTTTCCATGATTGCGCGACGACGGCCGGTAACGACCAGCGACCTGTCGCCGCGCACGATGCATTTACGCGCTGGGCGCGTGCTCTTTCTTCGCGGCGCGGCGGGCCGCGTACAGCCCGAATCCGATCGCCGCGACGGCCATGCCCCACCACTGGAACATGTAGCCGTAGTTCGTCTCGATACCCGTCGTGGGCACCGGCCAGTCGCGCACGAGCGTGTCGCCGTCGTCGCTCAATTGCTGGATCACGAACGGCTGCAGCGGCAAACCGGTTTCACCTGCGTAGGCGTGGACGTCGAGATTCTGGCGAATCTGCTGATGCGCGGCCGATCCTCCCTGCCCAAGCTCGTAAGCCTTGCTCGCATCGGCTCGCGCGATCCCCTCGATTTCGATCTCGCCCTTCGGCGTGACGAACGGCTTTATTTCCGTGCGCTCGTTCATGTTGCGCGGCAACCAGCCGCGGTTGACGAGCACGTAGCCGCCGTCATGCAGTTTAAAGGGCATCACGACGTAAAAGCCGGGCTGGTCGTTATACGGCCGATTGTCCAGGTACACGACCTTCTCCGGCACGAAGCTGCCGAGCGCGCGCACGCGATGGAATTCGATGTCCTTCAACGCGATGGGCGCGGCGGTAACAGTTTGCGCCGGCGCGTGTTCGAACTGCATGATGTGCGCCTGCAGCGCTTCCTTCTGATGCGCGCGGTCGCGCTGCCAGAACCCAAGCCGCACCGTCACGGCGACGACGATCAGAATCAGCACGACGGGAACAAGCCGAAACTTCATCGCACACCGCCTGCGGATACACGTCTTGCGAGACACGGTGAGATAATGAACGTCTTACGTTTGCGTTCCCGACCGTCAACTGGTTCCATGCATATCCTCATTCCCATCGCCTTCGTCCTCATCATCGCCAGCATGGCTTCGGCGCTGTATTTCATGATGCACGACCGGGGCCAGTCGAAGCGGATGGTCTGGTCGCTCGCCACGCGCGTCGGCCTCTCGATCTCGCTTTTCCTGTTCATCCTGTTCGCACACTGGATGGGCTGGATCCAGTCGACCGGCATTCCGCTCGGCCGCTGATGCTTCGGCTGGCGCTCACTGGCGCCTGCCGGCTCGCGGTGACGTCCAGCGACGCTCGCCTCGCCGCCCGGCCCTGAATTTCGCCCACGATGAAGTCCGTCACATCGCCCGGCCCATGAAGCAAAACGCCGCCCTGACAGGGTCGAGGGCGGCGCTGCGTGGTCACTGCTTACTACCTGGCTATCCATTTTCCCACGCTTCGTTCGAGCCTCCCGAAGCGCGGCCGGCCGCATCCGCGAAATAAACGCCGATGCAGCCCTGACAGCCTTAAAGCCAGTACACGACGACGTACAGCCCAAGCCACACGACGTCCACAAAGTGCCAGTACCAGGCCGCGCCTTCGAACGCGAAGTGATGATCCGCCGTGAAATGGCCACGGATCATGCGCACCAGAACGACCGCCAGCATCGTGCCGCCGAGGAACACGTGGAAGCCGTGGAAGCCCGTCAGCAGGAAGAACGTCGAGCCATACACGCCCGAAGCCAGCGTCAGGTTCAGTTCGTTGTACGCGTGGAAATATTCGAAGGCCTGGAGGAACAGGAAGCTGACGCCGAGCACGAGCGTCGCGGCCAGCCAGACGATCGCCTTGCGACGATGATCCTCACGCAGCGCATGGTGCGACACGGTCAGCGTCGCACCCGACGACAACAGCAACGCAGTATTGATAGTCGGCACCGGCCACGGCTGCATCGACTTGAAGTGCGAGACGAGCGCAGCAGGACCGTTGTTCGGCCACACCGCCGAGAAATCCGGCCAGATCAGCTTGTAGGCGAGGCTGCCGAGCTGATGCAGTGCGATTTCGCGCGCGTAGAACAGCGCACCGAAGAACGCGCCGAAGAACATCACTTCGGAGAAGATGAACCAGCTCATGCTCCAGCGGTACGATGCGTCGACACGCTTGCCGTACATGCCGCTTTCCGATTCGGAGATTGCATCGCCGAACCAGTGCCACAACGTGAAGAGCAGCCACAGCAGGCCGACAGCCACGCCGATGGGCCCCCAGCTCTCGTCGTTGATCCACGACGCAAGCGATCCGAGCATGACCAGCAGCCCGACCGCCGCGCTGATCGGGTGCCGCGACGGATGCGGTACGAAATAGTACGGGCTCTCGTTTTGACCGCTCATTCTTGATTCTCCACTTCAGTCCAGTTGTTCCGCTTGGTCCGGTTGGTTCCGGTTTTATCTTCGACGGCGCGTGGATACCGCACCGTTTCACGCTAATTCATGGGTCTGTCTGGACCCGCGCTGCCCGCTTTCATCCGGTACAGCTTTATCCGACCACGAGACGCACCACGAGGATCAGCACGCCAATGAAGATCGCCGCGCAGATCACCGCTGCGACAACCACATGCAGCGGATTGAGCTGGTTGGCGTCCGCTTCGAGATCGCGCCGTTTGCGCACTCCTAGAAACGACCACAACACAGCCCTCACCGATTGCCCGAAACTGCTTCTGCGCCCGCCGTTGTCGCTCATTCGTGTCGTCTTCCCTTCGCCTGCATAACACGCCGTCAGGCGGGGTTCGACGTCCTGACGTCCGTGCCGGCCGCCTGGTTCGCGGTGTCCTTCGTTGTCGGCGCCGGCGTATTCAGTTCGAAGAACGTGTACGACAGCGTGATCGTCTTCACATCCTTCGGCAGTTTCGGATCGACGACGAACACCACCGGCAACCGCTTCGTTTCATTGGCAGCCAGCGTCTGCTGCGTGAAACAGAAACACTCGATCTTCTTGAAGTACTCAGTCGCCTCGCGCGGCGCGTAGCTCGGAATCGCCTGCGCATGAACCGTGCGCGCCTGCTCGTTGCTGACCTGGTACATCACCGTTGTTACTTCGCCCGGATGCACGTTCATGCTGTGCTGTTCCGGTTTGAAACCGAGCGGGCCACGCGCGTTCGCATCGAATTCGATCGAAATCGTGCGGCTCATGTCGACCTGCGTATTCTTCGCCTCGCGCTCCGTTGCGTCGCGCTGCACGAGGTTGTTGATACCCGTAACCTGACAGATCGCGCGATACATTGGCACCAGCGCAAACCCGAAGCCGAACATCATCAGCGCGACGACGAACAGCTTGATCAGCATCGAACGGTTAAAAGAGCGGTCGGCCTCGGCCGGCGGGTGCTTCGACATCGAACTTCCTCAATCACGCTGCCAGGGCAGGTTCGGACAGCGCGGTCAGCTAAACCAGACCTGCTTGATCACCGCGGCCGAAAAGAACGCAAGCACCACGGCGAGCAGGATCAAACCCAGCCGCCTGTTGCCCGCGCGAATCTGCGCGGGAGTACGTCTTTGCTGTGAATTCCGGGTCATGCTCAATTTCTGGGTACCTTGACCTGGCGGCTACACGGCCACCGCCCGTCTGGCATCCCGGTTCAGACGGCTTCCGACCGAACCGGGATGCATTGACCGAGGCGTCTTATTCGACGGTCGGCGGGTTTTCGAACGTGTGGAACGGAGCCGGGCTCGGCACGGTCCATTCGAGGCCCGTTGCGCCGTCCCACGGCTTGTCCGATGCCTTTTCGAGTTCGCCGCCGCCGCGGTATGCCGGCAGCGCGACGGCGAACAGGAAGTACACCTGCGCCAGACCGAAGCCGAACGCGCCAATCGACACCACCTGGTTCCAGTCGGTGAACTGCGCCGGGTAGTCGGCGTAACGACGCGGCATGCCGGCAAGACCCACGAAGTGCATCGGCAGGAACGCGAGGTTGAAGAAGATCATCGATGCCCAGAAGTGAATCTTGCCGCGCGTCTCGTTGTACATCCAGCCGGTCCACTTCGGCGACCAGTAGTACCAGCCGGAGAAGAGACCGAATAGCGACCCCGCCACCAGCACGTAGTGGAAGTGGGCGACCACGAAATAGGTACCGTGATACTGGATGTCGAGCGGCGCCATCGCGAGCATCAGGCCCGTCAGACCGCCGAACGTGAACACGAACAGGAAGCCCACCGCGAACAGCATCGGCGTTTCGAAGGAGAGCGAACCGCGCCACATCGTGGCAACCCAGTTGAACACCTTCACGCCCGTCGGCACGGCGATCAGCATCGTCGCGTACATGAAGAACAGCTGGCCCGTCACCGGCATGCCGGTTGCGAACATGTGGTGCGCCCAGACCATGAAGGACAGGATCGCGATCGAAGCCGTTGCGTACACCATCGAGCTATAGCCGAACAGCGGCTTGCGGGCGAAGGCCGGAATCACCTGCGAAACGATCCCGAACGCCGGCAAGATCATGATGTACACCTCCGGGTGACCGAAGAACCAGAAGATGTGCTGGTACATCACCGGGTCGCCGCCGCCCGCCGCGCTGAAGAACGACGTGCCGAAGTGACGGTCGAACAGCACCATCGTGATCGCGCCAGCCAGAACCGGCATCACGGCGATCAGCAGATAGGCGGTGATGAGCCACGTCCACGCGAACATCGGCATCTTCATCAGCGTCATGCCCGGTGCGCGCATGTTCAGGATCGTCACGACGATGTTGATACCGCCCATGATCGACGAGGCACCCATCAAGTGGATCGCGAAAATCGCGAAGTCCATGCCCGGGCCCATCTGGGTGGACAGCGGTGCATACAGCGTCCAGCCCGCGGCGGTCGCGCCGCCCGGTGCGAAGAACGAGCTGATCAGCAGCACGGCCGCAACCGGCAGGAGCCAGAAGCTGAAGTTGTTCATCCGCGCGAAGGCCATGTCCGACGCGCCGATCTGCAGCGGCACCATCCAGTTCGCGAAGCCGACGAACGCCGGCATGATCGCGCCGAACACCATGATCAGGCCGTGCATGGTGGTCAGCTGGT
>CALFSF010000366.1 GCA_937917025.1 uncultured Paraburkholderia sp. | reverse complement strand
GGAAATCTCGGGTAGAAAGTCGTGGCCGTCGTATGGATCTACTACTGGCTCGGCGTATTCGGTTCTCTTGCCCTACAGGATCTCGCAGCCGAGTCCGGTGGCAAGTCGTCGGGGATGTATGGCCTGCTCGACCAGATCGCCGCGCTGCATTGGGTGAAGACCAACATCGCGGCGTTCGGTGGCGACCCGAACAACATTACCGTGTTCGGCGAATCGGCCGGTGCGCATGCGGTCGGGATGCTTCTGGCGTCGCCGCTGGCCGCAGGCATCTTCAACAAGGCAATCGCCGAAAGCGGAGCCTTCTGGGAAACACCCCAGGGCGTGATGCGATCGCATGCGGCTGTGTCGCAGATCGGTGCGCAACTGGGCGTGACGATGGGTGCCCAAACGCTTGCCGATCTTCGCGCATTGCCGGCTTCGCAGTTGATGACCGACCCGACGGAACCGGCCTATAACCCGAGCGTCGACGGTTATGTGCTCACGACTGATCCTTACTCGCGATTTGCCGCAGGCGAGCAAAACGATGTGCCGTTGCTCGAAGGAAAAAATGCAGACGAAGGGACGATTTTCGCCGCAACGGCAGGCATTCCCGCCGATACGAAAGATCACTTCGTCGCGGCGGCCACTTCCGCGTTTGGCGCCGCGAACATCAATACGTTCCTGCAGTTCTATCCGGCGACCACCGATGCCGCGGCGCAGCAGTCGGAGGTCACGCTTGCAGGCGATCTGATCATCGCGTCCCAGACCTGGGAGATGGCCAATCTGCAGCTGAAAACCGGCAAGTCGCCGGTCTATTCGTACTACTTCAGCCAGACGTCCGCCTACAATCCGCTGCCCATCCACGTGTCGGAAGTGCCGTACGTCTTCCAGAATCTCGTGGCGAACGGCCACGGTGCGCCTGATGCGACCGACACCGCGGTCGCGGATGCAATGTCGTCGTACTGGACGAACTTCGCGAAGACCGGCAATCCGAACGGCAACGGTCTGCCAGACTGGCCCGCGTACACGGGCGCTGGCGGCCAGGTCATGGGACTCGCGACGCCGCTTCAGGCGCAGCCCGAAGTCTCCACGGCCCGCTTTCAGTTCCTGAACAGCTTCAGAAGTAACGGCAGCCTCGGCTTCGCATTCTGATCGCTCCTTGAATCGTCATGCACGCTCGAAAACGTTCGCGCTTCGACGGGCATGACACCGATGTACAGCCTCATCGTCAAGACCAGCCATGCGGGTTTCGACAGCAATCAGCAAGACGGCCGCCCCTGGAAGGGCGGCCCATTGGAGACCAGATGCACACGTTTGTTCCAACCATCAAGTTTCGCCTGGCGATGGCCCTCGGTGTGCCCGCGCTACTCACGCTCGGCATCGGCGTCGCGGCGACGGCCGCGCTGCGCGATTCGCGTTCGTTCTCCGGCTTGCCCGCAAACGCCCTGCTCTGGTTGCTGCCTGTCGCCACATGCGTGACGGTTGCAATACTCGCGTTTGGCTTCGTGCATCTGCACGCCATTGTGGTCGATGGTCTGGGCAGGCAATCGCGTTCGTTCCAGTACCTGTCCCAGACACTGGATCTGTCGAGGCGATCCGCCGCGCGCCGGATGGATGAGTTCGGGCGCGGCGCGGTATGGTTCGACCGGTTCATGAACCGCGTCGAGGAAACGGTGCTTACTGTCCAGGCGGCAACCGATTCGGTCAGCACGGCCACACAGCAGATCGCGGCGGGCAACATGGATCTTTCTGCCCGCACCGAGGAACAGGCCGCATCGCTCGAAGAGACCGCCGCGAGCATGGTCGAACTCACCGAGACGGTCAGGCACAACACCGACAATGCGCGTCAGGCAAACAGCCTCGCGAGCCGCGCGTCCGGTATGGCGGACAACGGTCACGATGCAGTGCAGGCGATGATGCACACCATCGAACAGATCAACCAGGGGTCGGCCAAAATCTCCGAGATCACCGGCCTGATCGAAGGCATTGCGTTCCAGACGAACATTCTCGCGCTCAACGCCGCGGTGGAGGCCGCGAGAGCCGGCGATCACGGCCGCGGTTTTGCGGTCGTCGCAAGCGAGGTGCGCAATCTGGCGCAACGCTCCTCGACGGCGGCAAAGGAAATCAGGGCACTTATCGGCTCATCGGTTGCAATGGTGCGCGAGGGATCCTCGCAGGCCACGCATGTCGGTTCGACGGTGGAGCAGGTCAAGACCGCGATCGGGCAGGTCTCGGCAATCGTGGCGGAAATCGCGAGCGCATCGGAAGAACAGAGCCGCGGGATCGAACAGGTCGCAGCGGCCGTCACGCAGATGGATCAGGTCACACAGCAAAATGCCGCGCTCGTCGAACAGGCGGCGGCCGCCGCCCAGTCGCTCGAAGAACAGGTGACGCGCGTGCGAGGCACGCTATCGGAATTCAAGGTTCGCGCGACAGGCACGGCGAAGCTGTCGGCTTAAGCGCGCCGTAGCCGGGTGCCCGTCGAACGTATGATTCGCCTCGGCGCCTTCGTTTCAGTCTGGCGTGAAAAACACTTCAGGGTGTGCGATACCAGATCCGGATGCCCGAATACCAGTGGCTGACGCTCGTGTCATCGCCGGTGCCGAACGTCGACAGGCTTTCTACGTTCACGACGTCGATGCTTTCTTCGGCAATCCATGCGTTCGCGCGTTCAACGAGCGCCGCCGCGTTTTCGTACACGTGTCCCTTGATGAGGTGACGCTGCATCACCTGCCGCTCGAAATCCTTGAAAGCGATTTTCATTGTCGAAGTCTCCTGTGTCCGGGTCTTGTTGTGTGCCTCGGGACATCAGTCTATCAACCAAACGGAACGAACGGAAACGCACGAAACGGCCGCACAAATGAAAACTGCCGCCCGGTAAGGGGCGGCAGCAAACGGCGACCTTGGGAGTTGCCGTTATACCCCTGTCAACCGTGCACCCTTGACGGGCCCACTGTAGCGGGGTCGTTCAGGCCTCGACGAGGCCCGAAACAGCGATTCAATGCGACTTGAAGCGATTTAGAGCGGCGTGATGTTCGCTGCTTGCATGCCCTTCGGGCCGCGCTTCGTTTCGTAGCTGACCTTCTGGTTTTCAGCCAGGGTCTTGAAGCCATCGCCCTTCACTTCGGAGAAGTGTGCGAAAAGATCTTCACCACCTGCGTCCGGCGTAATGAAGCCAAAGCCTTTGCTGTCGTTGAACCACTTGACGGTACCGGTTTCCATAACCCACCTTGCGTAAAAAATAAAAAATAACCCGCCCCATTGAGGAGCGACTGAGAAGAGTCAAGGAGTGAGAGGACAACGAATACCGCTAAAGAGGCGACACATTGATGATCAGCAATCGACCTTCTTGAACTTCGACCCCCACAGTACGCTGTGTGAGCTCTGGAAGCAAGGTTTATTCAGTAACGTTTCGTTGGTCAGGCCCGCAGCGGCCACCACAAAGGGTTACAGGCTACCAGCCGACCCAGACAGTTTGCGGGTCCGGTATGAAAATGCGTGACATGTCAGCGCTTTTTTCACGTCTCCTCGATACCGAGTAGCCGCGCGTTCAAAAGACGTGCGAGCGATTCGCCGCCCTCGCGCATTACCGCATCGTGATTCCAGCGAAAAAACGGACGCGCGATGGGCGCAAGCAGATTCATCCACGGCCGGCTCGTATGGATCTGCCAGTCGTAACGCACGATGGTTGCGCCGCCGTCGTTTGAAAATTGCCACCGGCCGGTGCCGAGCACGTCGCCAGTCGCCTCGCCTTCGAGCGCGACCAGTGGATCGATGCGCGTCACGTGCATGTCGAAGACGATCCGGTACGGCAACACGCCTTTCCACGTATAGCGATGAACGGCACCGATGCCCTCGCCCGTTCCCGACGCGATCTCGACCACGCGTTCGACGTTCTTCCACCACCGCGGCCAGTCCGATGCATCGCGAACGGCCGCCCAGACCGCAGGCAACGGCGCTTCGATTCGCCATGTCGTCGAAAAGCGGTATTGCGCTGTGTGCACGATTTCTCCTGCCATCACGTTGCCGTTTCCGATTATCCCTGTGATGCCGGTGATCGCGAACATTTGCTCTTTCCGGCTTGTTCCAACCAATAGGGTCAGTTGTCGCGGCCGCCTGACAGCTGGTTAGCAATTGCTGTGCCGCCGGCACCAGCGGGCCGGGCGATTGCGGCGAATCCGGGGTTTCCTGCCGATTTATTGAGGATTTTTTTCGACTTTTTTTGGGCTACCCTGGTATGCATGGCGAGCAGTGCGTCATGGGAACGGGCTGTATTGACCCTTCACGAACACAGGCTCACGAACCAGGGCGAACCAGATGACGACGCAAACGAAGGTCTCCATTTGTCTGCCGACCTGCAACCGTCCGGATCTCATTGTCGAGTGCATTGAGTCGTGCCTCGCGCAGACGCACACGAACATCGAGATCCTGATAGGCGACGACTCAAAGGACGACCGCACGCAAAAGACGATCGCGACGCGCTATCAGCACGAACCGCGCATCGGCTACGTGAGGAACACACCGTCGCTTGGACAGGCGCGCAATGTATCGAGCCTTTTCGCGCGAGCGAGCGGCAGCACGATCCTGCTGATTCACGACGACGACTATCTTGCCGTCGATGGCGTCGAGCGTCTGGTCTCGCTCTGGCAACGCTATCCCGATCTCGACGTGGCGTTCGCGAACCAGTACGAGGTCGATCAGGCGGGCCGTGTCGATCGCGACGCCAGTGACCGCCTGAACGCCGCGTTTTACCGCACGAAAAACGCCGAGGGATTGCAGCCGCAGCCGGGGCGCACCGGTCTCATCCAGATGTTCCCGAACAACGGCTGGATGGCGAAGGCCGATCTCGCGCGCCGCATCAGCTACAAGGAGCGGTACGGCATGTGCTGCGACTACGTATTTGGCGTCGAACTGTGCCTTGCAGCGAAGCAGGTGTACTACCTCAACGAATACGTGTCGTTCTATCGCAAGACCGACGTCTCCATTTCGGCGACGACCAGACGCTCGACAAGCGCGGCTTCGGTTTCGGCCTATGCGTTCATCGAAAAGCTGCGCCTCGAGCGTCAGCTTGAACCGGCGCGCAAGCTCGCATTGCGGCGTATCGTGCCGATCGTCGTTTCGGTCTATTCGCGCAACCACGATCCGGTCAAGGGACTGCGTATCGCGGCAAAGAACCTGTTCGCCTACAACTACGGCTTCAGCATGCGGCTTTACTATCACCTCATGATGATTTCGCGTTCGATGCTCACGCTCAAACCGCGTTAACCGGTCATGATCTCAGGGCTGCACGCGCGGCGGACAAGGCGCCGCGCTCACACGAATCAATGCTGCACACCCCAACGACGCACCGTCACGCGTTCCAGCGTGTCGAATACAAGATGCTCGACGAGGAGACCAATCGCAATCACCGCAGCGAGCCCGGCGAACACGCGGTCGGTATAGAGCTCGTTGCGGTTCTGGAAGATGTACCAGCCGAGGCCGCCGTTACCGCTGCTGGCGCCGAACACGAGTTCCGCGGCGATCAGCGTGCGCCATGCAAAGGCCCAGCTCACGCGCAAGCCTGCAAGAATCGAAGGCAACGCCGCGGGCACGAGAATCAGCGTCACGTGGCGCAAACCACTCAATCCATAGTTGCGTCCAGTCATGCGCAGCGTTTCAGGCACGGCCTGAAAACCTGAATACGTATTGAGCGCGAGCGGCCACAGCACCGCGTGTACGAGCACGAACAGCAGGCTGCCCGTGCCAAGGCCAAACCACAGCAATGCAAGCGGCAGCAGCGCGATGGACGGTAACGGGTTGAACATCGCGGTGAGCATCGAAAGCAGATCACGGCCGACACGCGTCGACACCGCCAGCGAGGTCAGCAGAAACGCGGACACCACACCCAGCAGATAGCCGCGCAGCAGCACCGACAACGACACCGCCGTCTTCTGCAACAACTCGCCCGACAGGATGCCCTGAACGAACGCGCTCAACGTCGCGCCAAAGCCCGGCAGCAGCAGATCGTTATTCAGCACGCGCGCCGCGATCTCCCACGCCGCGAGCAGAACCAGCGCGATCAGCGTCTTGCGCAGCCACGACTGCGCGATCAAACGCCGCGCCACCGGCAACGGCGCTTCGACGACGACGTCGCCCGGCAACTCAGGCGAGCGCACGTATTCAGGCCGCACGGGCGGCAACCACGACGTGCTGGAAGTGGGCGTATTCATTGGACGGGCTCCGTCTCTTCGAACAGCAGGCGATGAATGTGCGCGACGCTGCGCTGAAAATCGATGCGCCCAAAGCTGTCGTGCGAATACTGATGGCTGTTGAGTTCCGCGCGCACGCGCCCCGGGTGCGGGGAAAGCAACAGGATCCGGTTGCCGACCACGAGCGCCTCCTCGATCGAATGCGTGACGAAGAGCAGCGTAAAGCGCGTCTCTTCCCACAGGCGCAGCAGTTCTTCCTGCATCTTGCGTCGCGTGAGGGCATCGAGCGCTGCGAACGGTTCGTCCATCAGCAGCACGCGCGGCTCCATCGCGAGCGCACGCGCAATCGCGACGCGCTGTTTCATGCCGCCGGATAACGTATGCGGGTAGGCGTCGACGAATGCAGCAAGACCCACCTTCTCCAGATAGTGCAACGCACGTTCTTTCGCTTCCGCGCGCCCGAGCTTCTTTGCGGTACGCAGCGGAAACATTACGTTTTGCAGCACGGTCTTCCATGGCGGCAGCTGGTCGAACTCCTGAAACACGACGATGCGGTCCGCGCCCGGGCCGTGCACCGGCTTGCCATCGAGCGAGATCGAGCCCGAACGCGGCGCGATGAACCCCGCTACGGCCTTGAGCAACGTCGATTTTCCGCAACCGGAAGGCCCTAGCAGCACGAAGCGATCGCCGCCGTAGACATCGAAACTCACGTTATGCGTCGCGCGCACGATGCGCTCGCGTGTGTGGTATTCGAGGTTGACGCTATCCACGGCGAGCAACCGCTCGCTAACGGCAGGCGCGCGGCCGGCTGCGTCCGGGAAAAGGGCGGAAGGATTGGCTACCATCACGCGGCTCCTTGCGCAAAGGCTGTATCGAATGGTTCGGGCGTCATCGCGTTCACGACTGGATACCGTAAGTGCAAACCAGCACGATACGGTTCACGCGCAGGCGGACCAACCAATGATTGCGCATATCGAATACAGCCTGACGCATAAGCACCGATTTCACTGCAATCACGCCCGCCGGCTCGCGAACTAGCTTCCGCCCGCTGTAGCCGGATCGTCGAAGAAATAATCCTTCCACGATTTCGGCTCGTTCCGGATCGCGCCGATGCGATACATGAACTGCGCGAGCGCCAGCGTGTTCTGCGGCGCGACCTTGAACTGCACCTGCGGATTGCGGATGATCGACAGCAGCAGCGCGCGATCGATCTTCGAATGATTCACGCGGATATAGGCGTCGGCGGCCGCTTCGGGATTGGCGCTCACGTAATGCGCGGCGTCGACGAGCGCGTCGACGAATGCGTGATACGTCTTTGGATTCCCGTTGCGGAATTTCTCCGTCGTATAAAGCACGGTGGCCGAACTCGGGCCGCCCAGCACGTCGTACGAATTGAGCACGATGTGCGCCTTAGGATTGCCAGCCAGCTCCTGCTCCTGGAACGGCGGATTGCCAAAATGGCCGGTGATTTCGGTTCCACCCGCGATGATCGCGGCCGCCGCATCCGGATGCGGCACCGTCTGTGTCAGCTTGTCGAGCCGGTTGAAATCCTTTTCGCCCCAGCGCTGCGCGGCGGCGAACTGCAACATCCGCGATTGCACGGAGACCGATACCGCCGGCAGCGCGATGCGATCCTTCTGCGTGAAGTCCGCGATTGTCTTCACGTTCGGATTGTTCGACACGAGGTAATACGGGAAATTGCCAAGCGACGCGACGCCCTTCACGTTCTGGCGGCCATGCGTGCGGTCCCAGATCGTCAGCAACGGGCCGACCCCGGCACCCGCGATATCGACCGAACCGGACAGCAGTGCATCGTTGACCGCCGAGCCGCCGGAAAGCTGCACCCAGTCGACCTTGATGTCGATGCCGGCCTTGCGCCCTTCTTTCTCGATCAGTTGCTGGTCGCGCGCGACGTTCAGCAGCAGATAGACGATGCCGAACTGTTCAGCGATACGGATCTGGCCTTCGGCATGCGCCGGCGTGGCCACGCCGAAACTGGCGGCGGAAACCGCGAGCGCCACGAACGCAGCGGCGAAACGGTGCACAAAGCGGCGCACGAAACGCGCGCGTTTAAACGGCCGAGGTTCGGCCGGACGAATCGAATGCATGGGAAGCCTCAGGGTGCGTGAACCAGTGCGTCAGAGCGGGCATGGAGGCCGTTAGAACGGCACATCGCCTTCGATGGTCGTGCGATACATCTTGCGGCGCAGATGATCCGGAGTGCCGGCGGCAAGATGCATCAGCGAGCGATTGTCCCAGAACACCAGATCGTGTTCCGCCCAGACGTGCCGGTAGAGATGTTCCGGCCGCACGCTGTGCGCGAAGAGCACGTCAAGCAGTTCGCGGCTTTCGTCTTCTGGCAGGCCATCGATGTGCGTGGTGAAATGCTCGCTGACAAAGAGCGCCTTGCGGCCCGTTTCGGGATGCGTGCGCACGACCGGCTGCAGGACGGGCTTCACCTGCGCGATCTGTTCCGCCGAAAGGTTCGGACGCCACGGGCTGCGCTGCTGCAGTTCCACGTATTTCGCGAGATAGGTGTGCTGCGCGAACCGCCCTTCGACCGCGCGGCGCAGATGCGCGGGCAGCGTGTCCCACGCGAGATGCATGTTGGCAAAGAGCGTGTCGCCGCCTTCGGACGGCAGTTCCTGCGCATGCAGGAGCGACCCGAGACTGGGTTTTTCCTTGTACGACAGGTCGGAATGCCAGAAATGGCCCGCATCGCCGAGCCCGACGGGCTTGCCGTCCTCGACGATGTTCGACACCACCAGCACTTCGGGATAACCGGCCAGCTGGAACTGGTGCAGCACGTGAATCTGCAACGGCCCGAAGCGGCGGCTGAACGCGATGTGCTGATCGGGCGTGATGCGCTGATCGCGGAACACCAGCACGTGATGATCGAGATGCGCGCGATGAATGCGCGCGAAATCCTCCGCGCCGAGCGGCAGGTTCAGGTCGAGACCGAGCACCTCGGCGCCGGCCGGCGCATCGAACGCGCGGATTTCGATGCGCTGCGACAGCGCGGGTCCGGTTGGCCGGGTATCGGCGCGAGATGGGTCCTGATGCGCGGGTTCGGAAGCCGGTCCATGGTCGGAAGTAGCAAGTGTCACGCGAAACTCTTCGTCAGATCATCGGATGGGGAGCGTTGAAAGACGCTCTTGCAAACCGTCAATCTACGGATGTAGTCGATCGTGGGCAACGAAGCAAATCCGATACGTTTATCTGCTGGAGCGATAAGCGGCGTGCTGGCCTGGAAACGCCCTTCGTCGTCGCCAGTAAAAACGGCGGCGCCGGAAATACCGGAGCCGCCGTTCTGACGCGCCGCGAGGCGTGTGCTACTTACGGTTCGTTACGCAGATACCCTTCCTTGCTCGGGTCGCGCATGCGCAACGACACGAGGCCCGCGATCGCGCAGAGCGCCGTGACGTACCAGTAGAACATCGGTTCACTGCCGGCCTGTTTGAGCCACAGCGCGACGTACTCGGCCGAACCGCCGAAAATCGCGTTGGCGAGTGCATACGAGAGTCCGACGCCCAGGGCGCGCACTTCAGGCGGGAACATTTCAGCCTTGATCAGACCGCTGATCGACGTATAGAAGCTCACGATGGCGAGCGCCAGCACGATCAGGCCGAACGCCGCGTAGGGGCTCGAGACGTCCTTCAGCGTATGGAGCAGCGGCACCGTGCCGATGGTGGCGAAAAGGCCGAACAGGATCATCGACGTGCGACGGCCGATGCGGTCCGACAGTGCGCCGAAGAGCGGTTGCATGATCATGTAGACGAAGAGCGCGGCCGTCATCACGCTGCTGGCCGTCTTGGCGTTCATGCCTGCGGTGTTGACGAGGTACTTCTGCATGTACGTGGTGAACGTATAGAAAATCAGCGAGCCGCCGGCGGTGAAGCCGAGCACCGTTGCGAACGCGCCCTTGTGCGCCCACAGCCCGCGCAGCGTACCTGCTTCCTTGCGGTGACGCGTTTCGGCGGTCGTGGTTTCGTCTAGCGATTTACGCAGATAGAGCGCGACGAGTGCCGCGAGCGCGCCGATGACGAACGGAATACGCCAGCCCCACGCCTTGAGTTCCGCGGTGGAGAGGGTTTGTTGCAGGATCACGAGCACCAGCAGCGCGCAGAGCTGTCCGCCGATCAGCGTGACGTACTGGAACGACGCGAAGAAGCCGCGACGGCCCTTGAGGGCGACTTCACTCATGTAGGTCGCGCTCGTGCCGTATTCACCGCCGACCGACAGCCCCTGGAACAGGCGCGCGACGAGCAGAAGCGCGGGCGCGAGCGCGCCGATCTGTGCGTAGGTGGGCAGCACGGCGATCACGAGCGAGCCGCCGCACATCATGAACACGGAGACCATCATCGCGGTGCGACGGCCTTTCTTGTCGGCGAGGCGGCCGAAGAACCAGCCGCCGATTGGGCGCATCAGGAAGCCAGCGGCGAAGACACCTGCGGTGTTGAGGAGCTGGGTTGTGGTGTTGCCGCTTGGGAAGAACGCTGGCGCGAAATACAGCGCGCAGAACGAATATACGTAGAAGTCGAACCATTCGACGAGATTGCCCGAGGAGGCGCCGACGATGGCAAAGATACGGCGACGGGTGTCGTGAGGCTGGAGGACGGAGAGGTCGGTCATCGGGTTTGTGTTTCCTTTCAGTGCTCTTTGGTTTTTCTGGTCTGGTACTGTTTTTTTGTTTGGCTTGCGGGCGGAATTTTACCGGATGTAAGGTTTTGGTTAAGGGGTTTGTTGGCTTTTTTTGGTGTTTGTTTTGGCCCTATGCGGGCCGGCATTCCGGGTTTTTCGTGCCGAAGCTGGGGTTTTTCTTGGCCTTTCCTTGCATTCATGTCGGTCTATTAGTGTTGCCCCTGTGCGGGGCGGCACCTACTAATGAGATGGTCAGCCTGACCGAAACGGCCCAGAGGCTTACGCTTACCG
>CALFSF010000365.1 GCA_937917025.1 uncultured Paraburkholderia sp. | reverse complement strand
ATCTACACTCTTTCCCTACACGACGCTCTTCCGATCTACGCTAATAGACCGACACGAACGCAAGGAGAGGCCAAAAAAGAACAAGCTTCGGCACGAAAAACCCCCTATGCCAGTTTCGACCGCTTCCGCGAATACCCAAAATAAATAACCAACCCAAGGCCGAGCCAGACAACAAACGCAACCCAGGTAATAGCCTGAAGGTTGATCATCAAAAACAGACACGCGGCCACCGCCAGCACCGGCACGACCGGCACGCCGGGACACCTGAACGCCCTCGGCAACGCCGGATGCGTCCGGCGCAAAACCAGCACCGCCACCGAAACCATCGAAAACGCCGCCAGCGTGCCAATATTGATCAACTCAGCCAGCACGTTCAACGGCACCAGCGCGCCAATCAAACCAAAGAAAATCCCGACAATCCACGTCGTCAGAAACGGCGTCGCAAACCTCGGATGCACCTTCGACAGCGCCGCCGGCAACAACCCGTCCCGCGACATCGCGAAAATCACCCGCGTCTGCCCATATCCCATCACCAGAATCACAGTCAGCATCCCAAGCACCGCGCCCAGGTCGATAAACCCCGCCACCCATCTCTGACCGGCAACCTGCAACGCATACGAAACCGGATGCGAAATCGAAGCGAACTGCGCCGACGGCACAATCCCCGTCACCACCGCCGCCACCGCCACGTACAGCACCGCGCACACACCCAGCGATGCAATGATCCCGATCGGCAAATCCCGCTTCGGATCGCGCACCTCCTCGGCCGCCGACGACACGGAATCAAACCCGATAAACGCAAAGAACATCACCGCCGCCGCGCCAAATACACCGTTCCAGCCGTTCGGCATGAACGGATGCCAGTTCGCCGGCGTGACGTGAAACACCCCCACCGCAATCACCAGCAGCACGACGGTCACCTTGATCGCCACCATCACGTTATTGATGCGCGTCGATTCACGTACGCCAATCGACAGCAGTGTCGTGATCGCCATCATCACGAGAAACGCCGGCAAATTGAACAGCGTCGCGGCACCCGGCACGGCACCCGGCGCCGCCGTCAACGCGACCGGCAGCGAAATGCCGAAGCCGGCCAGCAGCGATTGCAGATAACCCGACCAGCCCACCGAAACGGCGGACGTCGCGAGACCGTATTCCAGCATCAGGTCCCAGCCGATCACCCACGCGGCCAGTTCGCCCAGCGTCGCGTACGAATACGTGTAAATGGAGCCGGCAACCGGAATCGTCGATGCGAACTCCGCGTACGCGAGCGCCGCGAAGCCGCACGCAACGGCGGCGACGAGAAACGAAATCATCAGCGCGGGGCCAGCCTGGACGGCGCCCGTGCCGGTCAGCACGAATATCCCCGTGCCAATGATGGCGCCCACGCCAAGGAAAGTCAGATCCAGCGCGCCGAGCGCTTTCTTCAGCCCGGCGCTCTGCGCGCCGGCCAGCATATGTTCGACGTCTTTCTTGCGAAAAAGGGACATTGGCGAAGTTCTCCTGAAAAGCACGCACCCGCGCGCCGAATGTCGGGGAAAACCCGCGATTCTAGCGGACGCGCGCCCGGAATCCTCACGGCGGCGGCAACCTGGCTCGCCATACGCGGGAAGGGAAAACGCGTGATTCGCCCGGAATCGGGCACGCATTTTCGCGACAGGCGGTCGAGGCACGATTTTCCGCTCGCGATCTCAAGCGGACTGGCAGGAAACAACTTCAATGCGGCAATACGGCCACGGTCATGGCCGCGACACGGAGAGCCCGCGGTACGTCGGGAGGTCTGGATTTAACCCGTCATCGCCGGGTTGAGGTCGACGAGCCGGTTGCTCATCACGTAGAACGTGAGCTCGGCGTTGTTGTTCAGCTTCATCTTTTCGAGCAGACGCGTGCGGTACACGCTGACTGTCTTCACCGAGAGCGACAGCGCGTTGGCAATGTCGGTCAGCCGTTTGCCGGACGCGAGCATGCACAGTGTCTGGTATTCGCGGTCGGAGAGCTTTTCGTGCGGCATCTGCTCGCCGTCGAACGAGACGTAATCCGCGAGCGCCTCGGCCATCGCGGGGCTCACGTATTTGCGGCCGGCGGCCACCTGCTGGATCGCGGCGATCATCTGCGCGGCGTCGACGGTCTTCGACAGATAGCCCGACGCGCCCGCTTTCAGCGCCCGCACGGCGTACTGATCCTCGCGGTACATCGAAAACATCATCACGGGCACGCGCGGCACCTTGCGCTTGATGCGCTTCAACACCTCGACGCCGTTCATGTCGGGCAGCGAAATGTCGAGCAGGACGATGTCGAACGCGTGCTTCGACACGGCGGCGAGCGCTTCGCCGCCCGTCTCCGCTTCGGCGACTTCGCTCGCGACGTCACGGTCGAGCAGCAGCTGGCGCACACCCTGGCGAACCACGGCATGGTCTTCGACGAGCAGGATGCGCAGGCTTTTCATCGGCGGCTTAGCAGGACGCCACGTGGCGCGCGATCGGAGCGCGATCCGGCGAGCAGCGCTTCCCACGCGAAACGGGCGCGTACGGTCGTGCCGCGCATATTGCCTTTTACCCGCGTGCCGTTTGTCTCTTGCGTGCGGCTCGTGCCGTTCATCCCGTGCATGCCGCGTGCGCACCCGGCGTCGCCGCGCTCG
>CALFSF010000364.1 GCA_937917025.1 uncultured Paraburkholderia sp. | reverse complement strand
CCATGCATCGGCGTTCGTGCTCGCCATGCGCCCGCTCGTCGACGCGGGCCTCGTCAAGCCGGATTTCGCGGCGCACAGCTACTCGATCACCGGCTACAGCGGCGGCGGCAAGAAAATGATCGCGGATTACGAAGCCGGCGGCGACACGAAACTGGCAAGCCCGCGCCCGTACGCGCTGGGCCTCGCGCACAAGCATCTGCCGGAAATGGCGGCGCACACGGGACTGAAGTCGGTGCCGGTCTTCACGCCGATTGTCGGCAACTTCTATAAGGGCCTCGCGGTGACGACGTACTTCTCGCCGTCACAACTCGCGCGCACGGCTGCGCCGCAAGACGTGCAGGCGCTCCTCGCCGAATACTACGCAGGCGAGGCGTTCGTGCGCGTCGCGCCGTTCAACGCGGACGAGAACCTGGACAGCGGCTTTTTCGACGTGCAGGCGAACAACGACACCAACCGGGTCGACCTGTTCGTGTTCGGTAACGAAGAACGTTTCGTGACGGTGGCGCGCCTCGACAATCTCGGCAAGGGCGCATCGGGCGCTGCGATCCAGTGTATGAACCTTGCAATCGGCACCGGCGAGGAAACCGGCCTTAAACGCTGATTTCTCGGAGAGCGGGCAGCGTTGCCCCATTTATGTAATTGAAAGCCGACTTTCGAGTCGGCTTTTTCATGTTCTCGTGCGGATTGTGCACCGCACGAGAACGGCAACGGATGCCAGAAGATGGGGGCCGAACGAAATTCAGATAAAAAAAGCCCGCCAACTGGGGCGGGCTGAATCCATATCAGAGGAGACATGGAGGAGACAGGAATGACTATAGCAAATCGTTTGGTGCATCGCAACATAAATACTAGAGGAGGTGCTCGGGAAGACGGCCGGGCGACACGAACCCTGCCGTTCAGGCATCGATCATCGAAAGAACCAGGCTGAGCTGATCGACGCCGACAGGCTTGACCAGATGGACGTCGTAACCGGCTACGAGCAGCGCATCGCCCTGCTGCGGGCGGCTCCATCCCGTGAGCGCGATCAGCAGCATGGAGTGACCAGGATTGCGGGCACGCAGCACGCCGGTCACGCGGTGCCGGTCCATGCCGGGCATCCCGCAGTCGACGATCACCACGTTCGGCTGAAAATCCCGCGCCGCCAGCAACAGTTCATCGCGGGACCGGGCCGACGCCGTCTCGTAGCCCATGCCTTCGAGCAAAGTGGCGAGACACGTGAGCGCGTCGTTATCGTGATCGGCAAGCAGGATACGGCCACGCATGGCTGTCTCCAGACGGACTCTGTTTTATCGACGTATTGCGGGTACAACGGCGTATGCGTCCACTATGTGGTACGCAAAAACAAGAGTCCCACACTCACAGCAGCGTCTGTGTGTCTTGATCCGCATAACCGCGCGTAAATTTTTCGTTTATCTGCCGGTCAACCGGTTAGCTACGCGCTGCACAAACGCTACCTTACATGGCTGGCCATGACGGCGAGCGAGCGCATGAAAAACGCCGGGGATCACCCGGCGTCAGTCGATGTGCTACAGGCGTGGCGGCTCAGGCTCAGTGCCGCACCAGCGCCATCATCGCGCCAAAGCCGACAAACACGCCGCCAGTCAGCCGGTTAAACGCCCGTGCGACGTTGCGGCTCTTCAGCTTCGCGCCGATGCGCGTGCCGAAACCGGCGTAGACGAGATACCAGCTCACTTCGATCACCGCGAACGTCGCGACGAGCACGCCGAACTGCGGCAGCGTCGGGCGGCTCGCGTCGATGAACTGGGGCAACAGCGCGGCGGCAAAGAGGATCGCCTTCGGATTGCTGCTTGCCACGAGAAAGCCATTGCGGAACATAGACCACCCGTTACGCGGGCGGTCCGCTTTCACGTCAGGCACGTCGGCATTCGCGATCCCGGCTTCGTCGACGGGCGCGCGCCACGCCTTGATGCCAAGCCAGACGAGATACGTCGCGCCGATCAGACGCAACGCGTTGAACATCATCGGCCACGCTTCGAGAAACACGCCGAGGCCCGCTGCGGATACCGACAGCATCAGCACCAGCGCGGACAGACAACCCGCCATCGTCGCGCTCGAACGGCGCATGCCGTGTTGCGCGCCGTGTGTCATGACGAGCAGCATGTTCGGGCCGGGAATGGCTGAAACGACAAAAACGGTGGCGGCAAACAGCCACCAGATATGCAGACTCATGACGGACGCCAGGCAGGAAAATCAGAAGGGACAGCCATTATGCCTGTTCACGCGCATCGGGACGCAACCGCAGCAACAACATTAGCCATCCGGACAGCATCCGCGCCGCGCTTTTCCACGGCCTGCATCACCGCCCGGCGCGGCGCGCGGACACCTGGCCCAGCACGGCGAAGTCCATTTCGCCTTCGCCATGCGCGACCGCGTCGAGCAGGCTGTCGCGCACGACGCTCGCTATCGGCAAAGCCGTGGAAATCGTCTCGGCGGCCGCCAGCGCAAGCCGGACGTCCTTCAACCCGAGACGCGCCTTGAAGAGCGCCGGTTCGTACCGCTGCTCGGCAATCATCTTCCCGTAACCCTGATAGACGGGCCCGGGGAACACACTGCTCGTGATCACATCGAGGAAATCCTGCACCGCGACGCCGTGACCGGTAAGGAGCGTCGACGCTTCGCCGAGCGTTTCCACGGCCGAGGCCAGCATGAAATTCACCGCCAGTTTCATGACGTTCGCCTGCTGCGGCAGCGAGCCGATGCGCCATGTTTTCTGGCCGATCGCGTCGAACACCGGCTGCACGAGATCGATCGCTTCGGCCGGACCGGCCGCGACGATCGTCAGCTTGCCCGCCGCCGCGACGTCCGGGCGGCCGAGCACCGGGGCCGCGACGTAATTCAGGCCGCGCTCCGCGTGCGCATGCGCGAGCGATTCGGCGAGCGCAACGGAAATCGTCGCCATGTTGACGTGAATCAGCCCGCGCGGCGCGTTTTCCAGCAACTGGCTGTCGATGACATCGCGCAGTGCGGCATCGTCGGCGAGCATCGAGAACACGGCGTCGCCCGTGAAAGCTTCCGCCGGCGTGGCAACGACCTGGGCGCCCGCGGCGCTCAACGTCTGCGCGCGTTCCGGCGAGCGGTTCCACACGCGCACGGTATGCCCGGCCCTCAGAATATTTGCAACCATCACGGCGCCCATCTCGCCGAGACCGATAAATCCTATGTCCATGCTGGACCTCCTCCTTCGAACGAAACGGAAGTAGACCACACCCGCGTGACACATGCACCCGCGCGCTGCCGGCGGCCCGGTGCCATACTGATGAAATGGTCACGGCGACATTCCGGTTCTACGAGGAACTGAACGACTTCATCGCCCGTCCGTTGCGGCGGCGCCCGTTCAGTTGCGCATGCGCGCGCGGCGCTACCGCAAAGCACATGATCGAGGCGATCGGCGTGCCGCACACCGAAGTCGAGCTGATTCTGGTGAACGGCGAATCGGTGGGTTTCGAGCATCCGCTGGCCGACGGCGACCGCGTCTCCGTCTATCCGAAGTTCGAGGCGCTCGACGTCCAGCCGCTTCTGCGCGTGCGCGAACGGCCGCTGCGCGTGACGCGCTTCGTCGCCGATGCCCATCTGGGCGGCCTTGCGCAACTGCTGCGCCTCGCGGGCTTCGATACGCTGTACGACAACCACTATCCCGACGAAGACATCGAGGCCATCGCGGCACGCGAGCACCGTATCGTACTCACGCGCGACCGCGAACTGCTGAAGCGGCGCACGATCACGCACGGCTGCTACGTACGCGCGCTGAAGCCGAAAATCCAGCTGCGCGAGATTTTCGACCGGCTCGACCTCGCAGGCAGCGCGCAACCGTTTCGCCTTTGCCTTGCGTGCAATGCGCCGCTGCGGCGCATCGCGAAAGAGGACGTGGCGGGACATGTACCGGAGGGCGTGCTGGAGCGGCACGCGCGCTTCGTGACCTGCGACGTGTGCCGGCGCGTGTTCTGGGAAGGCACGCACTGGCAGCGCATGCGCGCGCTGATGGACAGCCTCGCGGGCGAGCGCGGCGGCGCGACCGGCGTGCCGCCCGCCGGCGTGGAAAACCATACGTAGCCCGCGATAAAACGTTCGCGTTGAGGCCGCCGCCGATGGCACATCGCGCGCGGTGCGTACAATGCGGGATTGTTCACATCCACTTATTCCGCAGGGGCATCCGGCATGGCAATGAAAAAATTCGACCTTGAGAAGAACAAGGCGCTCAAGCTGGCCAACGATCTGAAACAATCGAAGGCCGGGCGCTTGGGCAACGCCGCGACGCAAGCGGCGCCCGACCGTCGCGCGCAGCGCAAACTCGATCAGGAACTGGGGCTGGTGCCGTTCGCGTGCAAGCTGAACGCGGATCTCGTCGCGCAACTGAAGGAGCGCGCGGCGACGCATCCCGATGGCATGACGGGGCTGCTGACCGAGGTGCTGCAACGCGGACTCGCGGCCGACGCGAAATAAGCGGCCACGCGCACGCCCCGACCGGCCCGCTCGCTCGCTCGCGTCAAACACAACAAAGCACGACAAAAGCCGCAACCATAAAGAAAGGCCAGGGTAAAAAACCCCTGGCCTTTCCTTTTCGCCGGCGGAACGGGTCCTGAGACCCGGACCGCTCAACGGATGGCACGTTACTGCTGCGTGCCCTTGTCGGCCGTGCCGGCAGCCGAAGCGGCTTCCGAAACCTTGGCGCGCTTGCCGTGCGTCTTCAGTTGCTTGTGCTTGTGCGCCGGCTTCGCTGCGGTGGCAGCCGGTGCGGATGCGTCCTGAGCGAAAGCCTGAAACGACACGAGTGCGAACGAGGCTGCGATGAGCGAGGCGATAAGCGTCTTCATAGTGTTTTTTTCCCCAAACCTGAACGACTTGATCAATGTGAATGAGTAAGTACGGCACGGTGAAGCACACCCGGTGATTGCGTCGCCAGACGGGCTCCCCGCGGGGAGTATCACTTAGCGTAGGCGGTTTGTCATCTCATAAAAGCCGCTATGTATTTTCCGGGAGACACGTTTCTTTCCATCTGCTTTCATCGGCTCTTGTCCGCTGCTGCCGGGGCTTTCAGACCGTCACGAAGGGCCGCTTTTGTCTGAACGATCCGCCACAGCCTGGGCGGTTCCAGAGCATTCTGACCGGACGCGTATCATGTGTGCTCCGAAATCCGAACGCATTTCCGTCGTGAACGCCAATCGCCGCAAACACCTTCGCGCAAACCTGCTGATGCTGGTCGCCGCCCTGATCTGGGGCTCCGCTTTTGTTGCGCAACGCCTCAGTCTCGACGCAATCGGACCGTTTCTCTTCACCGGCTTGCGCTTTCTGCTGGGCGCGACGGTCGTATTCGGGTTGCTGGTGTATCTGCGGCACGCGCGCCCGGGCGACGAATCCGTCATGACAGCGCGGCCAGTTTCGCGTGAACTGCTCGTCTCGGGCGCCCTGCTCGGCCTGCTGCTTTCGGTGGCGATCTCGATGCAGCAGATCGGACTGCAATACACGAAGGTCGCGAATGCCGGCTTTATCAGCTCGCTCTATGTCGTCATCGTTCCGTTGATGGGCGTGCTCGCGCGGCACGAAACCGCAATCGGCACCTGGCTCGGCGCGCTGCTCGCCGCCATCGGCATGTATTTCCTGAGCGTGAGCGACCACTTCTCGATTCTCTACGGCGACTGGTATCAGCTTGCCGGTGCATTCGTGATCGCGGCGCAGGTGATGCTCGTCGGACGGTTCGCGCGCCGCCACGACCCACTGATGCTCGCGCTCGTGCAGTTCGTCACCTGCGGCGTCGTGTGCCTCGCATTGGGGCTCGTGTTCGAGCCGCTCACGCTCGCCTCGCTCGCGCGCGCCGCGCCGACGATTCTCTACGGTGGCGCGCTGTCGGTCGGCGTCGCGTACACGATTCAGGTGGTCGCGCAGAAGGACGCGGCGCCCGCGCACGCCGCGGTGATCTTCAGCATGGAAGGGGTGTTCGCTGCGCTCGCCAGCTGGCTGGTGCTCGGTGAAACGTTGTCCGGACGCGCGCTCTCCGGTTGCGTGCTGATGCTCGCCGGGCTGATCGTGTGCCAGGTGATGCCGGCGTGGGAAGGCCGGCGGCAGGCCGCGGCGTCATCGATCGGGCAAGGTTGAGGCTCCTCAGGCGATGGCCGTCGCGCGCCTGCGCACGTGACGGCGTTCAGTCCGATGTCAATCGGCCAGGCGTCCGCGCAAAAGACCGTTATGCTGCGGGTTATTCCTGCACCCGACAGAACCTACGGGAGAACATACACATGACATCATCCAGTGACACGCCCAGCATGGCGCTCTTCTGCGACTTCGAGAACGTCGCGCTCGGCGTGCGCGACGCAAACTTCGAGAAGTTCGACATCAAGCTCGTGCTCGAACGTCTGCTGCTGAAGGGCAGCATCGTCGTCAAGAAGGCGTATTGCGACTGGGAACGCTACAAGACGTTCAAGGCGCCGATGCACGAGGCCAATTTCGAGCTGATCGAGATTCCGCACGTGCGCCAGTCGGGCAAGAATTCCGCCGACATCCGCCTCGTCGTCGATGCGCTCGACCTCTGCTATACGAAATCGCACGTCAATACGTTCGTCATCATCAGCGGCGACTCGGATTTTTCACCGCTGGTTTCCAAGCTGCGCGAAAACGCGAAGCAGGTGATCGGTGTCGGCGTGAAGCAGTCGACCTCCGATCTGCTGATCGCCAATTGCGACGAATTCATTTTCTACGACGACCTCGCCCGCGAAAGCCAGCGCGCCGCCGCAAAGCGCGCGAAGGAAACGCAACCGGCCCCGAAGCGCTCGCCCGACGAAGAAAAGCGCCGCCGCGACGATCTCGAATCGCGTCGCAGCGAAGCCATCGAAATCGCCGTGCAGACGTTCGACGCGCTCGCGACCGAGCGCGGTGACAGCGGCAAGGTATGGGCGTCGGCGTTAAAGGATGCGATCAAGCGTCGCAAGCCGGATTTCAGCGAGTCCTACTACGGCTTTCGCGCGTTCGGCAATCTGCTCGAAGAAGCGCAGACGCGCGGCCTGTTCGAAGTCGGCCGCGACGAAAAATCGGGCACGTTCGTGTTTCGCGGCAATAGCGGCGCGGTGCGCGGCGAGCCGGCTGCGCCGCGTGAAAGCAGATCGAAACGGGGTGCGCGCAGAAAAGGCGCGCAGGAACCGGCCGCGGCGGCGATCGCCGAGCTGGAATTGCCCGTCGCGCAGGATCTGTTCACCGCGCCGGAGGTACATGACGCGCCTGCGATGACGGAATACGCGGAGGAAGAGCCTGCACCGGTCGAGCCCGCCGCCGCGCGTCGCAAGGGGCGCGGAAGCCGGAAGACGTCTTCGAAGAAAGCGGGGGCGGCCGACGCCGCGGAAGCGCCCGCTTCGACCGACACCGCAACGGATCAGCCCGCGCCAGCAGCGCAAGCGCAACCCGCACAACCGGATGAGCACGCGCCGACGGCAAAGAAGGCCGCTCGCAAGACGGCATCGCGGGCGCGTCGTCCTCGCAAGGCTGCCACGGCGGCCGAATAGAGGGAACGGGGAATAATCCCGGATGAAACGCGCGCCGGTTCGCCCGGCGCGTCCTGCACCCTGTTGCCTGCAACCGTCTCAGTGCATCAGGGTGTCAGCGACTGCAAAAGCGGCGCAAGGCCATCGCTTGCCGGCGCTGGCGCCGCTGCCTGGGCTGACGGTGCGGCGGTCTGCGTGGCGGTTTGCGTCACCGCCTGCATGGCGGCCCGCGCGGCGACGTCGACTGCGGGGTCCGGCGCAATC
>CALFSF010000363.1 GCA_937917025.1 uncultured Paraburkholderia sp. | reverse complement strand
TTCCGAGCGGTTGGGGCAACCCGGACGCGCCCGCGCTTTTCATGCTGCATGGCTGGATGGACGTTGCCGCGTCGTTTCAGTTCGTCGTCGACGCGCTCGCCGGCGAGTGGCAGGTGATCGCGCCCGATGCGCGCGGCTTCGGCCTGTCGGACTGGCCGGTGGCGGCACATGGCGGCGGCAACTACTGGTTTCAGGAATACGTGTCGGACCTCGACGCGCTGCTCGACCATTACGCGCCGTCCGGCGAGGTCAACCTGGTCGGGCACAGCATGGGCGCGAACGTCGTTTGTCTCTATGCCGGCGCCCGGCCGGAGCGCGTACGCCGCGTGGTGGACCTCGAAGGCTTCGGGCTCAGCGCGTCGCGCGCGGAGCAATGGCCGCGCCGGCTGAAAACGTGGCTCGACGAACTGAAAGCGCCGCCGACGCTGAAAAGCTACGCGTCGCTCGACGAAGTCGCGGCGCGGCTGATCCGCACGAACGCGCGTCTCGATCCGCAGCGGGCGCGTTTTCTCGCGCGGCACTGGTCGAAACAGGATGAGGACGGCCGTTTCACGCTGCTCGCCGACCCGGCGCACAAGATGCGCGGCCCGCTGCAGTATCGCCTCGACGAAGTGATGGCCGTCTGGCGCAACGTGCGCGCGAAGGTGCTGCATGTCGAAGCAGCGGGCTCGCCGACGCTCGCGTCCATTGCCGGCGAAACCCCGCTCAGCGAGTTCAAGGCGCGTTTCCAGGCGTTTCCGGACTGGCGCGAGAAGATCATCGACGATGCTGGCCACATGGTGCATCACGACCAGCCGGAGCAGGTCGCCGCACTGATCGAGGGATTTTGCGCATAAATTTTTGCGCATAACGTCGACGGCCGGCGGATTGGTGCGACGGACTACCGCATTGCAGTAAAATGGTTGCTGAATCTTTACAGGGCAACGATGAACGCCGATCTGCACTGCCATTCCACGGTTTCCGACGGCCAGTTTGCGCCGGCCGAGGTCGCGCGCCGCGCGCACGCGGGTGGCGTGACGCTATGGGCGCTGACCGACCACGACGAGGTGGCCGGTCAGGCGGAAGCGCGTGCGGCGGCGACCGCGCTTGGCATGCGTTACCTGAGCGGCGTCGAAATCTCGGTCACCTGGGCGTCGCGAACCGTTCATATCGTTGGTCTGAACGTCGATCCGGAAAACACGACACTCGTCGAAGGCCTCGCGCGCACGCGCAACGGCCGCGCGGCGCGTGCCGAGGCCATTGGCGAACAGCTCGCCACGCTCGGTATCCCTGACGCGTACGCGGGCGCGCTGCGCTATGTCTCGAATCCCGACATGATCTCGCGCACCCATTTCGCGCGCTACATGGTGGAAAGCGGCTACGCGGAATCCACCCAGGACGTGTTCACGCGCTATCTGGGCGACGGCAAGCCGGGTTACGTGTCGCATCGCTGGTCGAAGCTGGCCGATGCGGTGCAGTGGATCAAGTCCGCGGGCGGCGAGGCGGTGGTCGCGCATCCGGGGCGCTACGCGTACACGCCGGTCGAATTCGACGCGTTCTTTGGCGAATTCATCGATCTCGGCGGCAAGGCGATCGAAGTCGTCACCGGCAGCCATACGCCGGACCAGTATCGCGAATACGCCGACGTCGCGCGCCGTTTTGGTTTCGAGGCGTCGCGCGGTTCGGATTTTCATGCGGCCGGCGAGGGCCGCGTCGATCTCGGCAGTCTGCCGCCGCTTCCTGTCGATCTCACGCCCGTCTGGGAACGCTGGCTGTGACGCGCTGTTGTGGCGTCGCGCGGTGCGCGCAGTCTGTCGCGGGCTGAAAGCGCGACATCCAGTCATCCTGATCATTCACCATGTCCCAATTCTTTCGGCTTCATCCCGACAATCCGCAGCTGCGTCTCGTCAAGCAGGCCGTGCAGATCATCAACGACGGCGGCGTCGTCGCGTTGCCGACCGATTCGAGCTACGCCCTTGCGTGCCGTCTCGACGACAAGGACGCCGTCGAGCGCATCCGCCGCATTCGCGGTCTCGACGAGAAGCAGCTTCTGTCGCTATTGGTGCGCGACCTGTCGGAGCTCGCCAACTTCGCGATGGTCGATAACCGGCAGTACCGGCTGATCAGGTCGGTGACGCCGGGTCCGTATGTGTTCGTGCTGCAGGCGACCAAAGAGGTGCCGCGCCGTCTGTCGCATCCGTCGCGCAAGACGATCGGTCTGCGTGTGCCCGATCACGCCATCACGCTCGCGATTCTCGAGGAGCTTGGCCAGCCGCTCCTCGGTTCGACGCTGATCATGCCGGGCGAAACCGAGCCGCTGAACGATCCCGAGGAGATCCGCGCGCGCCTCGAAAAGCAGATCGAGCTGGTGATCGACGGCGGCGCGTGTGCGTGCGAGCCGTCGACGGTGATCGATCTGACCGGCGCTGAGCCCGTGCTCGTTCGTCCAGGCCGCGGCAGCCTTCAGCCGTTCGGCCTGGAACAGCCCGCCTGACCGGCAACGAAAGCCGCCGGTCGCGGCTCCCCGCATTGATACAATAGCGAGTTATGGATTCTTCCCTGATACAGACCATTGTCGTGTACGCGTTGCCGGTGGTTTTCGCCATCACGCTGCACGAGGCCGCGCATGGCTACGTCGCGCGCCTGCTCGGCGACAACACGGCGTACGTGCTCGGCCGTGTTTCCTTCAATCCGATGCGCCACATCGATCCGCTCGGCACCATCGCGATTCCGCTGCTGCTGTACTTCGCGACGAGCGGTGCGTTCGTGTTCGGCTATGCGAAGCCCGTGCCGGTCGCGTTCGGCAACCTGCGCAATCCACGCTGGGGCAGCCTGTGGGTGGCGCTTGCCGGACCGCTGTGCAATTTCGTGCAGGCGCTGGTGTGGGGCGTGATCGGCGTTTCGCTCGCCGCCATGAATATCCAGGAACCGTTTTTCACGCGCATGGCGGGCGCGGGTGTCGGCATCAATCTGGTGCTCGGCGTGCTGAACCTGTTTCCGCTGCCGCCGCTCGACGGCGGTCGCGTGCTGACCGCGTTGCTGCCGACGCGTCAGTCGATTGCGCTCTCGCGTATCGAGCCGTATGGTTTTTTCATTGTGATGGCACTCGTGATGACGGGTACCCTGACGACATTCTGGCTGCGACCGCTCGTCAATCTCGGTTACGACGCCGTGACGGCTATTCTGACTCCACTCGTTTCGCTTCTCTAATATAACCATGTTCCCAGACCGTATCTTCTCCGGCATGCGGCCCACCGGGTCGCTGCACCTTGGCCACTATCACGGCGTGCTGAAAAACTGGGTGCGGCTGCAGTCCGAATACCCGTGCTTCTTCTGTGTCGTCGACTGGCACGCGCTGACCACGCACTACGAAACGCCCGAGGTCATCGAAAAGAACGTCTGGGAAGTGCTGACCGACTGGCTCGCGTCGGGGATCGATCCGGCGCAGGCGACGCTCTTCATCCAGAGCAAGGTGCCGGAGCACGCGGAACTGGCGCTGCTGCTCGGCATGAGCACGCCGCTTGGCTGGCTCGAACGCGTGCCGACCTACAAGGAGCAGATGGAGAAGCTGAAGGACAAGGATTTGTCCACTTACGGCTTTCTCGGGTATCCGGTTCTCATGGCGGCCGACATCCTGCTGTATCGCGGATCGCTCGTGCCCGTCGGCGAAGACCAGGTGCCGCACGTCGAAATGACGCGCGAAATCGCGCGCCGCTTCAACTATCTGTACGGTCGCGAGCCCGGCTTCGAGGAAAAGGCCAACGAAGCCGCGAAGAAACTCGGCGGCAAGCGCGCGAAGCTGTATCACGAACTGCGCGTCGCGTATCAGCAGGAAGGCGACGACGAAGCGCTCGAACAGGCGCGTGCGATGTTGCAGGAATCGCAGAGTCTG
>CALFSF010000362.1 GCA_937917025.1 uncultured Paraburkholderia sp. | reverse complement strand
GACGTCAGCACGCTGAAGGAACTGTGCCGCCGCTGGCAGCCGGCGATCTACAAGGGCTTCCAGAAGCGCGCGATGCATACCGCGCTCGCCGACATCCATGAATCCATCGACGAGCTCAAGTATTACCGCGAGCACTTCCTGATTCCGCAGGCGAGCGCGCCGGGCGCCGCCGCCGTCGCTATCTGAGCCGCGGTGCTCCGGGCCTGTCCGGGTCGCCATCGCAACCCGTTAGCGGCCTGAAACGCTACCGGGGAGCGCGCTGCGCGCTCTTCGGGCGAAACGCCGCGACCACGCTCGCGTTCGTTTCCACGTACGGGCCGCCGATCAGGTCGATGCAATATGGCACCGCGGCAAAAATGCCCGGGACGGCGACCGCTCCGGTTTCGTCGCGCAATCCTTCCAGCGTTTCCTTGATCGATTTCGGCTGGCCCGGCAGATTGACGATCAGCGCCGCGCGCTCCGCCGTTTCGCGGATGACCGCCACCTGCCGCGAGAGAATCGCGGTCGGCACGAAATTCAGGCTGATCTGCCGCATCTGTTCGCCGAAGCCCGGCATTTCTTTTGTTCCCACCGCGAGCGTCGCTTCCGGCGTGACGTCGCGCCGCGACGGGCCCGTGCCGCCGGTTGTCAGCACCAGATCGCAGCCGACGTTGTCGACCAGCTCGACGAGCGTGGCCGAAATGGTGGCCGCGTCGTCCTGTATCAGCCGGGTCTCGACGCGCCACGGCGAGGCGAGCGCGGTGCCCAGCCACGCCTCGAGCGCGGGAATGCCCTTGTCCTCATAGACGCCGCTGCTCGCCCGGTCGCTGATCGACACGAGGCCGATCAGGATCTCGTCAGGGTGGTTACGCGCCAGTTTCGTCATCGTCGTCTTCGCGGGGTTCACCGGATTCGTCGCTGTCGTCGTCATCGTTGCCGGTTTTGCTCGTGTCCTTGATCCACTGGAACAGTTCGCGGAAGTAGCGCGGCGGCTTTTCCTGCTGCTGCTCCTTGCGTGCGTTGCGGATCAGCGTGCGCCCTTCCTGCGGATCGGCGGCAGGGTGCTGGCGGATGAATTCGGTCAGCGCCGCGTCGTCGGCGAGCAGTTTTTCGCGGGTGCGCTCGATCCAGTGCAGACGGGCCGTTTCGGCCTTGTTGATGCCCTTGTAGCTGTCCAGCGCGGTACGCAGCGCGGCCGTTTCCGCATCCAGCAGCCCGCGCATCACGCGGCCGACGTATTGCACCTGGCGGCGCTTGCCTTCGTGATCGGTAATGCGGCGTGCCTCGCGGACCGCGTCGTTGAGCGCTTCCGGCATCGGCATGCGCTTGAGCGCGTCTTTCGGCAGCGCGATCAGCGCCTCGCCCAGTTCCTGCAACGCGTGCATGTCACGTTTGAGCTGCGATTTGCTGGGACGGTCGTACCCGTTCTCGTCGACTTCCGGAGCGGGTTGCATGGGTTGAGTGCGGGTTTTGCGTGTCATGCCCATATTGTAACGTGCCGTGCCCCGCCAACCCCTGGGCCGGACGGCTAACGTGCCATCCTGAAGACGGTCGAAGGTCAGGTACGGCGGCGCGGACCTTGCTATGATCGCGGGATGCGGAATTTCACCGATGCGAACAACACGCGGGCCGGTCTCCGGCCCCGAACCGGACGGTAACGACGATGGCAGCAGACACCGACATGGACGTTAAACAGCGCTTTTTCCCGCACACGCAGGACGAACTGAAGCAGATCGCCGAAGACATCCTGCGCCACGCGAAGGCGATCGGCGGCAGCGACGCGGCCACTGAAATCTCCGAGGGCGATGGCCTGTCGGTCTCGGTGCGGCGCGGCGAGGTCGAAACGATCGAGCACAACCGCGACAAGATGGTCGGCGTGACGGTCTTCATCGGCAACAGGCGCGGCAACGCGAGCACGTCGGATTTTTCGTCCCAGGCGCTGAAAGATACGGTTGCCGCCGCGTACAACATCGCGCGCTTCACGGCGGAAGACGACTGCGCCGGCCTCGCCGAAAAGGAACTGCTGGAAACCAGCCCGCGGGATCTCGATCTGTATCACCCGTGGAATCTGTCGGCCGACGAAGCGGTCGAAATCGCCCGTCGCGCGGAAGACGCCGCGTTTGCCGTCAGCCCGCAGATCCGCAATTCGGAAGGCGCGAGCGTTTCCGCGCAGCATTCGCAGTTCGTGCTCGCCACCTCGCGCGGTTTTCTCGGCGGCTATCCGTATTCGCGGCACTACGTGGCATGCGCGCCGATCGCGGGCAGTGGCCGCAACATGCAGCGCGACGACTGGTACACGTCGAAGCGCAGTGCCGGTGAGCTGGCCGATCCGGAAGCCGTCGGCCGCTACGCCGCGGAGCGCGCGCTCGCGCGCATGGGCGCACGCGGTCTCGACACGCGCAAGGTGCCGGTGCTGTTCGAGGCGCCGCTTGCCGCGGGGCTGCTCGGCGCGTTCGTGCAGGCCACGAGCGGCGGCGCGCTGTATCGCAAGACAACGTTTCTCGTCGACAGTCTCGGCAAGCCGGTGTTCGCGCCGCACGTTCAGGTGGTCGAGGATCCGCACACGCCGCGCGCGATGGGCAGCGCACCGTTCGACGAGGAAGGCGTGCGCACGCAGCGCCGTTCGGTGGTGAAGGACGGCGTGGTCGAAGGCTACTTCCTGTCGACGTATTCGGCGCGCAAGCTCGGCATGAAGACGACCGGCAACGCCGGCGGCTCGCACAACCTGTCGCTGGTCAGCTCGAACACGCGGCCAGGCGACGACTTCGAGGCGATGTTGAAGAAGCTCGGCACGGGTCTTCTGCTGACGGAGCTGATGGGGCAGGGCGTCAACTACGTGACGGGCGACTATTCGCGCGGCGCGTCGGGCTTCTGGGTGGAAAACGGCAAGATCCAGTATCCGGTCGAGGAAATCACCGTCGCGGGCACGCTGCAGGAGATGTTCCGCCACATCGTCGCGATCGGCGCGGATACGATCGCGCGCGGCACCAAGCAGACCGGCTCGGTGCTGATCGAACGGATGACGATCGCCGGACAGTAAGCGTTCTTCAGTACGAAGAGACGCGTGCCGCCTGCACAAAAACGCCACGGGTATCGAGCCTGTCCGTACCACAAAGGTGTTGGTGAACGGGCAGGCCTGATGACTACTGCGAGCCTCTTCGGAGGCTCGCTTTTTTATGGGCATTGAAAGCCCGTACGAGCCTTGACCAGGCGGTGTCGGGCGCTGCCGCACTCGCGATTGCGGAGCTGCGCGGCGTCGGCGAAAGGTCGGTCGTGCAGGGCTGCACGCGCAACAGCGCAAAGCTCTTTGGCCTGTCACAAATGGCTTGACGTCCTTCTTGTCCGTGCGACGGCTAAGCAGTCCTTCGCACGAAGATCAGGAGCAAACTGTAGTCACCTTTATCCGCCGCACGCAAGGCGGTTAAGTAATCCGTCCGGGCGTTATCCGCTTTAACCAATGTCCCGCCGCCGCCCCACGAAAACGGCTCCTGTTTCATGCTGCGCAAGAGCGCATCAGCCATCATTCGTGAGTGTCGACCATTGCCGTTCGGAAAAGGGTGAATCCACACCAGCTCGCGGTGAAATCGTGCGGCAATCTCATCAGGCGGGAATGTGCCGTTGTCGACCCACCACCGCGTGTTATCGAAAAGGTTTCTCAGTTTGACGCTGACCTGCGCCCAGTCGCATCCGATGTTCTTGTCGGACTTGCGGAACGTGCCTGCCCACGACCAGGTCTGGTCGAACATTTTCTTGTGAAGGTTGCGACAGAACTCGTCACTGAGGACATCGACCTTGCGTTGACGGCGAGCCCATTGCACGGCTTGCAGGATGTTCTCCTGCTCCCAGTCATTCAGGTCGCTCCTGGTGGCCAGGTGCGTCGGTATAGTGATGCACCTGGAATCATTAGCTTCATTATAAGGAAGCACCAAATACCGCGATGCTTCATTGTAGGGAATCAGATTTCACATAACTGCTGCATTTTGCAGAAGCAAGCGTCCATAATTTGCCGCATTGCAAGCCAGCGATTGCGAGGCAGTTTGCTTCGAACGCCGGTCGCCCGGTCCGATAAAAGAACGCCCGAACATTGACGCATTGCGCATGTAGCACCTGGTCGTAGCTTTGTATTTCCGCCGAAATTCTTTCAGTCCCGGCCGGTTTGCCTTGTATTTCGGAAGCGAGTCTCTGAAGCTGATCTCGAAGCTCTTTCCCCCGGGCTTCTACCCGCCATGCCCGGACTCAACGTCGAGAAGTCTTGCGCCCGCCACCTCCCGGAAATATCTCCGGCAAGAAAAAGACCCGCAATCCCATTTGGGACGCGGGTCTCAGCGTTAATCAGCTCAAAAACCAACACCTTTGTGGTACGGGCAGGTATCGAGCCCGTGGTGTTTTTTCATGCGCCCGTCAAAAGGCGCGACGTCCAGTGACGAAGGTTCAGTCGCGCTTGCGCTGGTACGTCACGAACGCGTAGTCGAACTCGTTCGGCGCATGCGCGCGATGCGTCTCGCGCGCGACTTCGTCCCAGTGCGCGGCGTCCGGCGCGGGAAACGTCGCATCGCCTTCGAAGTCGGCGGAAATCTCGGTCATCACGAGCTTGTCGGCGTGGTGAAACCCTTCGTGATAAAGCTGCGCGCCGCCGATCAGGAACGCTTCGGGCGCCTGATCCTGCTGGGCGAGCGCGAGGGCTTCGTCGAGACTCGTGACCGTGTCGCAGCCGTTGAAGCGCCGCGTGGCATCGCGCGTGACGACGATGTTGCGTCGTCCCGGCAGCGCGCGGCCAATCGATTCATGGGTCTTGCGGCCCATGATGATGGGCGCGCCCATCGTCGTGCGCTTGAAGAAAGCGAGGTCTTCGGGCAGCCGCCAGGGCAGCTGGTTGTCGCGGCCGATCACGCCGTTGCGGGCGCGAGCGACGATCAGGGTCAGCGTCGTCATCAAGTAGTCAGTGAACGTAATCGTCCTGATTCTACCTGACGGGCGCGTCGCCTCTTTTCGCGGAACCGGCCGCCTGCGTGCAATGTCCGCTGCATCGGGAGCGCGCCGCGCATCACTCCTGATGCTCGCCGTCGCCGTGCGGACCCGCCTTGTCCTCCGGCGCGATACCTTCGCGCAGACCGTGCGCGCCCATCAGCCGGTACAGCGTGACGCGCGAAATGCCGAGGTCGGCCGCCGCTTCGTTCAGACGATGACGATGGCGCAGCAGCGCCGATTCGATCGCCCGTTTTTCCGCGGCTTCGCGGGCCTGCGAAAGGCTCATCGTCTGCTGCTCGGTGAAGTGCGCGAGATCGAGGTCGTCGGCGGAAATCAGCTTGTTTTCGGCCATCACGATCGCGCGCCGGATCCGGTTGATCAGCTCGCGCACGTTGCCGGGCCAGTTGTAGTTGTACATCGCCTCGATCGCCGACGGCGTGAAGCCGCGAATCTTGCGCGCGCTGTCGGTCTTGAACTTGTGCAGCACGTGATGCGCGATGATTTCGATGTCCTTGCCGCGTGCGCGCAGCGGCGGTTCGTCGACGCGCAGCACGCACAGGCGGTGAAACAGGTCGGGGCGAAAGCGTCCGTCGCGCATCGCGAGTTCGAGGTCGATGTGGGTCGCGGAAATGATGCGCACGTCGACCGCGATCGATTCGCGGCCGCCAAGCCGTTCGATCTTGCCCTCCTGCAGGAAGCGCAGCAGGCTCGCCTGGCTTTCCATCGGCAGATCGCCGATTTCGTCGAGCAGCAGCGTGCCGCCGTCCGCCGCCTCGACGCGGCCGATCTTGCGCTGGTTCGCGCCGGTAAAGGCGCCGCGCTC
>CALFSF010000361.1 GCA_937917025.1 uncultured Paraburkholderia sp. | reverse complement strand
ATACGCCGACGGAAATCGCCGCGACGTAATCCGTGATCGGCGACGTTTCGATGCGGCCCGTGGCGAGCAGCTTCGCGACGGCGTCATGCGCGGCGACGAACGCGCCCGTGATGCTCGCCGTGCGCGTGCCGCCGTCGGCCTGGATCACGTCGCAATCGAGGTGCAGCGTGCGCGCGCCGAGCTTCTCCAGATCGAACACCGAGCGCAGCGCGCGGCCGATCAGACGCTGGATTTCCTGGGTGCGGCCCGTCTGCTTGCCGCGGGCGGCTTCGCGGTCGCTGCGCGTGTGCGTCGCACGCGGCAGCATGCCGTATTCGGCGGTGAGCCAGCCCTGGCCGCGGTCGCGCAGGAAGCCCGGCACGCTTTCGGCGATGCTCGCGGTGCAGATCACCTTGGTGTCGCCGAATTCGACCAGCACGGAGCCTTCCGCATGCTTCGTGTAATGACGCGTGATGCGCACGTCGCGCAACTGGCCGGCGGGGCGGCCGCTGGGACGTTTCGTGGAATTTGTCATGGTCGGGAGCCGGGGAAAGGAATAGAGGAGGGCAAACCGCGATTTTACCGCCGATCGGTGCGGCGGGCCCGGATGCACCGGCGGCGCATGGGCGAGGCGTCGGCGCCAAAGATGGGATAATGCGCGTTCCTCGCCCCGCGTCTCGTACACGCCGGGCGGCTCGAATCCTCAGGCCAGTGTGCCCCGGCGTTTGCATCGGCGCGCTGGCCGCCCATCGCGAGACGAATGATGATCTACAGCATGACTGGCTATGCGAGCGCCACGCGCGAACTCGCAGCGGCTTCAGGTACAGGCGGCGTGAGCGTCTCGGTCGAACTGCGCACCGTGAACTCGCGCTTTCTCGATCTCAACTTCCGCATGCCGGAAGACGTGCGCGTCTGCGAACCGACGTTGCGCGAAATGCTGATGAACAAGCTCTCGCGCGGCAAGGTCGATATCCGTATCAACCTGCAGCGCAGCGAACAGTCGGCGAACGCGGGTACGGTGAACCGCGAGGCGCTCGGCCAGCTCGCGCTGCTCGAGCGCGCGGTGCTCGGCGTGTTCCCCGAAGCCGGACGCCTGCGCACCGGCGAAATCCTGCGCTGGCCGGGCGTGCTCGCCGAAAGCGGCGTGGCGCCGGAAACGCTGCGCGACGCGGTGCTCGCATGCGGCAAGCAGGCCATCGCCGACCTGATCGACGTGCGTGCCCGCGAAGGCGCGCAACTCGCGACGATGCTCATCGCGAACGTCACCGAAATGGAAGCGATCGTCACGAAGATCACGCCGCTCGTGCCGGAACTGATCACGAAGCACCAGCAGAAGATCGTCGAGCGTCTGCAGGAAGCGCTCGGCATCGCCGCGCCGGATGCGGCGGCCACGATCGTCTCGCGCGAGGAAATCGCCGAACGTATTCGTCAGGAAGTGACGATTTACGGCATCCGCATCGACATCGCGGAAGAGCTCACGCGCCTCACCGCGCATCTGAACGAAACGCGTCATGTGATCGAGAAGGGCGGCAAGGTCGGCAAGCGCCTCGATTTCATGATGCAGGAACTGAATCGCGAAGCGAACACATTGGGATCGAAGGCGGCCGCGAAGGAACTGGCCGATTCGTCGATGACGCTGAAGCTCCTCATCGAGCAGATGCGCGAACAAGTGCAAAACCTGGAGTGACACGCCCATGACTGACCAGACACGCGAAGGCCATGCGCAGCGCAACCCGTACGCCGGCGCCTATCCGGGCAACCTGTTCATGGTCGTGGCGCCGTCCGGCGCGGGCAAATCGACGCTCGTGAACGCGCTGCTCGCGACAGACCCGCAGATCCGTCTGTCGATTTCGTACACGACGCGCCCGCCGCGCCCGAAGGAACAGGGCGGTCAGCACTATCACTTCACGACCGTCGACGATTTTCTGTCGCGTCACGCGCAGGGCGAGTTCCTCGAAAGCGCGGAAGTGCACGGCAACTACTATGCGACCTCGCGCGTGTGGATCGAGGAACAGATGAAAAGCGGCCATGACGTGCTGCTCGAAATCGACTGGCAGGGCGCGCAGCAGGTGAAAAAGCAGTTCCACAATGCCGTCGAGATTTTCATCCTGCCGCCTTCGCTCGATGCGCTCGAAGAGCGTCTGAAGAAGCGCGGCCAGGACGAGCCGAACGTGATCACGCGCCGTCTGCTCGCCGCGGGTAGCGAGATGGCGCACGCCGCCGAAGCCGAATACGTGGTGATCAACGAGAACTTCGATCGCGCGCTCGCCGAGCTGCAATGCCTCGTCGCGGCGACGCGTTCGCGCTTCGCTTCGCAGTACGCACGTCACACGCAGCTTTTTGTGCAACTCGGCATCCATCTGCCGCACGGCGGCTAGCGGCGGGGTTTCCGGCACATAAGGTAGAATAAGCAACATACTGAGAAGGAATTTCCAACATGGCCCGCATTACCGTCGAAGACTGTCTGAAACAGATTCCGAACCGTTTCGAACTGGCGCTTGCCGCAACCTATCGCGCGCGTCAGCTCGCACAAGGCCACACGCCGAAGATCGAAAGCCGCGACAAGCCCACCGTCGTCGCACTGCGTGAAATCGCGGCTGGCCAGGTCGGCGTCGAAATGCTGAAGAAGGTGCCGGTTTAAGCCGCGCTTCATCGGCATTCGATTGCTGAGTTATTGAATCAACGCGTGCAGACCGGCTTGTCGCCAGCACGTATTCCGGCACGGAGGCGAACATGAGCACGACCCCATCGCCTGCCGCTTCGGAAGCGGAGCACGATTCGCACGACAACGCCCCCGAAGGCGATTCGCCTTCGACTGCACGCCGCTACATCGACGCGGTCCTCGAACAGTCGTTTCGCCATCTGTTCGGGCCGACCGCCACACCGGAGCAGCCGCGCCGGCACGACGTCGTTTCGATCGCGAAGCTGACGTCGGCACTCGCCGAATACATCACGCCGGAAGAGATCAAGGACGTCAAGGCGGCCTTCCATTTCAGCGATGAGGCCCATCTCGGCCAGTATCGTCAAAGCGGTGAACCCTACATCACGCATCCTGTCGCCGTCGCGGAAATCTGCGCCGGCTGGAAGCTCGACGCCCAGTCGATCATGGCGGCGCTGCTGCATGACGTGATGGAAGACCAGGGCGTGACCAAGGCGGAACTCGCCGAGCGCTTCGGCGCGAAGGTCGCGGAACTGGTCGACGGGTTGTCGAAGCTCGACAAGATGGAGTTTCGCAATCGCGAAGAGGCGCAGGCGGAAAACTTCCGCAAGATGCTGCTCGCGATGGCGCGCGACGTGCGCGTGATTCTCGTCAAGCTGGCGGATCGTCTGCACAACATGCGTACGCTCGGCGCGGTGCCGCATGAGAAGCGTCGTCGCGTGGCGCGTGAAACGCTCGATATTTACGCGCCGATCGCGCACCGGCTGGGCCTGAACAATACGTATCGCGAGCTGCAGGACCTGAGCTTCGCGAACTACAACCAGCACCGGTACGCCACGCTCGAAAAGGCCGTCAAGGCGGCGCGCGGCAACCGTCGCGAAGTGGTCGGCAAGATCATGGAATCGGTGCAGCGCGCGATCGCCGACGCGAAGCTCGATGCCGAGGTCACCGGCCGCGAAAAGACCATCTTCAGCATCTACAAGAAGATGCGCGACAAGCAGCTGTCGTTCTCGCAGGTGCTCGACGTGTACGGCTTTCGCGTGGTCGTCGAGAGCGCGCTCGAGTGCTACACCTGCATCGGCGCGCTGCATGCGCTCTACAAGCCGGTGCCGGGCAAGTTCAAGGATTACATCGCGATTCCGAAGGTCAACGGCTATCAGTCGCTGCATACCACGCTGGTCGGCCCGTTCGGCGCGCCGATCGAGTTTCAGGTGCGCACGCGCAAGATGCACGAGATCGCGGAAGCGGGCGTCGCCGCGCACTGGCTGTACAAGAACGGTAGCGCGGACCTCAACGACGTGCAGAAGCGCGCGCATCAGTGGCTGAAGTCGCTGCTGGATATCCAGAGCGAAGCCGGCGATTCGAGCGAATTCCTCGAACACGTGAAGATCGACCTGTTCCCGGATGCGGTCTACGTGTTCACGCCGAAGTCGAAGATCATGGCGTTGCCGCGCGGCGCCACCGCACTCGACTTCGCGTATTCGATCCATAGCGACCTGGGCAACCAGTGCGTCGCGGTGAAGATCAACAACGAACTGCTGCCGCTGCGCACCGAGCTGAAAAGCGGCGATATCGTCGAAGTCATTACCGCGCCGTATTCGAAACCGAATCCGGCGTGGCTCGGCTTCGTGCGCACGGGCAAGGCGCGTTCGGCGATCCGCCACTATCTGAAGACGATGCGGCTGAACGAGTCGGTGCAGCTCGGCGAACGTCTGGTCGATCAGGCGCTGAAGGGCTACGGCTTTGCGCTGTCGGACGTGACGCCGGAAGTCTGGGAAAAGCTCGTGCTGTGGACCGGCAACAAGAACCGCCAGGAAATTTTCGCGGACATCGGCCTAGGCCGGCGCGTCGCGGCCGTGATGGCCAAGCGCATCGAGGTGCTGATGAGCGGCCGCGACGCTGACGACGACAGTCCGCGCCAGGAGTACGCCGGCTCGCATGCGCCGCCGCCGGTCGTGATTACGGGCACCGAAGGCATGTCGGTGCAGCTGTCGGCCTGCTGCCGCCCGATTCCGGGCGACGACATCATGGGCTACATCGGCATTGGCCTCGGCATGGCGATCCACACCACGGATTGCCGCGTCGCGCAGCGCATTCACCGCCGCGATCCGGGCCGCTGGATCGACGTCGCGTGGGCGCCGCAGCCCGGGCGTCTCTTCGACGTCGCGATCAAGGTGCTGGTGAAGAACACGAAGGGTGTATTCGCCCGGGTCGCCGCCGACATCACGTCAGCCGACGCGAATATCGTCCACATCGCGATGGATGAAGACCTGTCGCAGGAGTCCACCGTCCTGCGCTTCGTGATCCAGGTCAGCGACCGCGTGCACCTCGCCAATGTCATGCGTCGCGTGCGTACGAATCCGGATGTGATGCGCATCGCGCGCGAGCGTCCGAGCGAGGAAGGCCATCATCGCCACGACGGCGGCATGCGCATCGATCGCGAACGCGCCGACTACTGACGGTTTTCATGCGACGGCGTCAAGCGCGTCTGAATCGAACGCGCGTGCACCCTGGCTTACAGCTGTTCGAAAGGAAAATCCGATGAACGTTGCTGATCTGACCGATGTTGCGCTCGATTACTGGGTGGCGCGAAGCCTCCACGATTTTGTCCGCGAAATCCACTTCACCGACAGCGGCCGCACGGTTGCGATCCGCGGCACCGATCGCGGCCGTCCGTGGGACGGGCGGTTTACGCCGTCGGCCTCATGGGACGCGGCGGCGCTCGTGCTCGACCGCGCGAAGCAGGTTGAGCTCGCGGCGGGTGCGGAGGGAGCCGACGCGCATTGTGTCGCCGATTTCGAGGGGGGATCGGGTACGGTGGAAGGGCGCGGCGAATCGACGCGGACTGCGTTGCTGCGGGCTTTCGTCGCGAGTCGCTTCGGCGACACGGTCACCAACGACATGCTTCGTCAGCCGCAGGCGCTGATGGGCGTGCATGCGGAGGTGATCGGCGAGGCATCGGCGCCGCCCTCCGCCGAAGACGTGCCGACGCCGGACGGCCGCATCGGCGATATCCAGTCGGCGCCGCGTTGATCGGGACTGTTCCGGAGCGTTGATGCGCAACGCCGGGCACCCATTCCATTGAAGCGGCACAAAGACAAAGGGCCTTCCAGAAGGAAGGCCCTTTATAGGTGGTGCGGCTGGCAGGATTCGAACCCACGACCCCTTGGTTCGTAGCCAAGTACTCTATCCAACTGAGCTACAGCCGCACGCGAAACAGATAATGCTGGAATGCTGACGTTTCGCCGTACAAAGACCGGTGAAACAAAAGGGCCTTCCCGGAGGAAGGCCCTCGAATAAGTGGTGCGGCTGGCAGGATTCGAACCCACGACCCCTTGGTTCGTAGCCAAGTACTC
>CALFSF010000360.1 GCA_937917025.1 uncultured Paraburkholderia sp. | reverse complement strand
CGCGGCCTGGCCGCCCGGGGACCGTCCAGGCTGGGCCCGATATAATGACGGTTGATCCGCACCCTCGCGCCTGCCCGTGTTCACGTTGAAATACGGCCTGACGGCGCCATCCTGGCGCCACGAACACGGCCCGCGCGGACCGAAAAGGCCAGGAGCGTTATGAAGAAACTTGCCGCAACCCTGTCGATCCCTCTTTTTCTCGCTGCCTGCGCGCAGTTCCAGAACCCTGATTCCGGCGAGCCGGTCGCCGATCGCCCGACACAACGCTCCGTGAGCGACGTGGTCAACTGCCTGACCGAACAGGCCCAGAAACACAACGCCCCGTTCAAGACGACCTCGATTCCGCAAGGCGAGATGCTCGACTTCGGCGATTCGAACATCGTGAAGGTGCGCGCCGACAATGGCGCAACGCAATACCGCTTCTACGCGGGCAAGCGTCACGTGGACAACCTGTGGCTCGAAAGCGCCAGCAAGTCCTGCGCGCCCTGAGCGGCCGGATATCGCGCGCCCGCGTCTCGTGAGCGGCGCCGCGCGGCGTGCCCGCGGCGGAGTCGGCGGGTATGTGTAAGCACCGGTAATGCGGGCCGGGTTCGCCTCGCCGGATGCGGCGCGCGCCCTTAATAATCGTTTAAGAATGGCTCCGTAGGATTCGCGGGACGCCAACGTAGACGAGGTGCGCCCAATGAACGAACAAAACACGAATCCCGGCGAAGCTCCCGCCGCCCCGAAGCGGCCGACGATGCTGCGCCGGCTCCTGAGCCATCACGAACTCGCCACGTTGCTGCTTCTGCTGCATGCGCCGGTCGATGCAATGGCCAAGCCCGAAATTCCCGGCTTGCAGGAAGCCGGCCTCGTCGAGCAGGTCGCGTCGGCCGATGCGAGTGCCCCACGTATCCGTCTGACACCGGAAGGCAACGCGATCCTGCGAGGCCTGGGCGTTAAATAAGCGCCTAAGCGTAAGCACAGGCAGGCAGCTGGACCCGTTTCAAACGCTGATGGTCTACGTCGGCGCCTTCGCTTTCAGGTATGGGCAACGCCGTCAGGCCTGCCACACCGCATACCCTGCCTCACGCAGTCCGATTCCCAGTTCCACTTCCATGTCGGCGGCGCCGTCGTACGGCATCGGGTTGTACACCTCATACAGATGCGGCAGCAGCCGCAGACCATAGTCGCGCACATAGCGGTTCGACTGGATGCCGGCCTTGTGCCGGTCGAAGCGCAAGTCCGGGTCGAGCCCGGTCATCCCGACGTAGACACACGGTTTATCGAAGCGGTAATCCGGATTCGCGCGACGAAAACGCGCTTCGTTCCACACGGTCTCGTCGAGTTCGACGACGTACACGTAGTAGCGGTAAGTCTTCTTCGGGCGCGCCATGTGCCGATGTTTCAGCTACGGGCGCTGCCATGCAGCAGCATCCGGTATTCAGTCGGCGTGATGCCGACCGTCGCCTTGAACTGCCGCGTGAATGCGCTGTGGTCGGTGTAACCGCAGAGCGCGGCGACATCGGTGACCCTGTCGGTGGTGACGAGCAGCGCGGTCGCGGCGTCGAGGCGCGTTTTCAGCAGCACCTGACGCGGCGTCAGATGAAACACCTTGTGAAAATACCGTTCGAGCTGGGCCACCGACATGTCCGCCATCTCCGCGAGTTGCTTGAGGTTGAGCGGCTGCACGTAGTTGTCCTGGATGTACTGCACGGCGGCCGCCAGCTTGCTGTACGCCGGATGACTGCTCTCGTCGGCCCGGAGGTCGCGCGAGATGCCGGCGAGACCCACGACCAGGCCTTGCGGATCGTGCAGCGGCTGCTTGCACGTCAGACACCAGCCGGGCTGCCGCCCGGGATACAGATGCAGTTCGAGCTGGTCGAGCATCGGGTTGCCGACGCTGATGATCGCCTTGTCCTGCGCGGTATAGATGCGGCCGAAGCGCCGTGGAAACACGTCCTCGGCGGTTTTGCCCAGCAGGGCGCCCTTCTCCTTGAAACCGCAGCGCGAAGCAAGCGTGCTGTTCACGAGGACATAGCGCGCCCCGGTATCCTTGATGAAGAAGGCGACGTCCGGCATCGCGTCGAAAACCGGCTCCAGCAGCGTGAAGTGTGCAAGCATGCCGGCCAGCGTCGCGGCGGCCGGCTCGAGCGTTGCGGCCAGCGTGTTCATCGTACGGGTTCCGTGAGGTCGGTCATGGTGCGGCGGGTCGAGTCGGCTCGATTATAGGGCTGCACGGCGCGTGGCAAAAATCGGGGAACGCGGTGGATCGACGTTTCGGCACAGCGGCGTTTCAGCTTTAGTGGGCGGATTCGCTATCGGGTCTGTCGTGTCAATCCTCGCTATCGGCGCTGGCGGCGATCAGCGTCGCGATCCGCGCGGGGCTGAACGGCGGACGAGGCAGGGGCTGGGCGGCATCCCAGCCGAAGAAGGCCTGCGCGGCAGTGCCGCAGATGCGCCCCTGGCACGCACCCATCCCGCAGCGCGTGTGCAGCTTCGCGTCGCGCCAGCTGGCGTGCGCGCGAACCTCGCCGACAGTCACATCCTCGCAGCGGCACAGCAGCGTGTCAGCGGACGGCTGGGCGCGCGCCCGGTCGGTCAGCGTGAAGGCGTCTTCGACCCGTCGGGCGAAGCGTCGCCAGCGATCACGCTGTGCGTGCAACGAAGCGGCCTCCTGCTTGGCGGCACCCGCGGCGGTGACGCCCGCGATCTGCCCTTCGAGACGCGCCAGTTCCATGCCGCCGATTCCCGTGCATTCGCCCGCTGCCAGCACACCATCGACCGAAGTGCGCTGCGCGTCGTCGACGGCAATCGCACCCGCGGCATCGAGCACGCAGCCGAGCGCGCGCGCGAGCGTCACGTTTGGCACGAGACCGTAACCGCACGCGATCCTGTCGCATGCCAGCGTCGCTTCGTTCGATCCACGGCGAATCACGACGGCTTCGACGCGGCCGTTACCTTGCGCTTCCTTCACCACACTGCTCGTCCAGTAACGCAGCCCCGCGAAACCGCGCGTGAGCTGCGCGGCCTGCAGCAATTTCGACGGTGTTCTCACAAGCGCCACGCCAAACCGCGCGACCGCGCCGGCCGATGCCTGCTCGATCACCGCGATGACGTGCGCGCCCGCTTCGCGCGCGCTGGCAAGCGCCGCGATCAGGAGCGGCCCGCTGCCCGCGATCACGACCCGCTCGCCACGTACGGGCGTGCCGCCCTTGATCAACGCCTGCAGCGCGCCCGCGCCGGTCACGCCGGGCAGCGTCCAGCCCGCGAACGGCAGGAAGCGCTCGCGGGCGCCGGTCGCGAGAATCAACTGGTCATAGTGCAACGTGATGCCGCCTTCCATGCCGGATTCGAGCAACAGTCCACGTTCCGGCAAAGGCGCGACGACACGCGTCGAAGGCAGGAGGCTGACGTTGGCGTGACTTTCCAGCGCGGCCGGCGCGTCGCCCAGCAACGCGCCCGGCGCATGCGCCGGTCCCTGCCGCCAGACCTGGCCGCCGGGGCGCGGATTGTCGTCGATCACCGCGACGCGCGCGCCGCGCCGCGCCGCGGTGCGCGCCGCATCCAGTCCCGCCGGACCGGCGCCCACGATCACGACGTCGTAGTGCGCTGTCATCGCGGCCCCGTCGTTTCGATGATCTGGCCTTCGCGGCAAAGCGTCTGGCACGCGAGCACGTGCGCGCGGCCATCGACCGTCACGCGACACTCCTGGCAAACACCCATTCCGCAAAGCGGCGCGCGCGGCTGACCGCTTACCGACGTGCGCGAACAGCGGGCGCCCGCAATCGCAAGCGCGGCCGCGACGGTTGCGCCCCCGGCGAGCGCGATCGTGTCGCCATTCACCGTGACACGAACCAGCGAGGTGCCTGCTTCACGCATGGTGTCTTTCCTCGCTGAAGCGGGCGGGCAGATACGGTTCAAACGGAATCGGCGCCCTGCCCTGCGTGATTTGCGCGGCGAGGAGCTTCGCGCTTGCAAGCGACGTCGTCACGCCGAGACCTTCGTGTCCAAGCGCGAGCCACACGCCAGGCGCCATGTCGCCGGCTGGACCGATCAACGGCAAGCCATCCGGCGACGCCGCGCGAAACCCGGTCCACGCACGGATGCCATTTAACGCCGGCAACGCGGGCAGGTACTGCGCCGCGCGCCGCAGCATCTGAGCGAGGACGGGCATTTCGACAGCCGGATCGATCGAATCGAACTGGCGCGATGAGCCGATCAGAAGTTGCCCCGTCGGACGCGGCTGCGCGTTGAACGCCACCGACGTGCCGCTCGCGTGATGCGCGCTCTTGATGTAACCGAGTTCGAGCAGCTGATGCCGGATCACGCCGGGGTATC
>CALFSF010000359.1 GCA_937917025.1 uncultured Paraburkholderia sp. | reverse complement strand
ACGGCGTGATGGTCGAGTGGCCGTTCGCAATGCCGATCATCGGCTTGTCGAAATCGGCTTTCTCGTAGCCGAGCGCGTAATACATCGACCGGTTTGGCGCGCGTGCGACGCCCTCTGTGATGTGCTTCGAACGACGGTTGTAAGCCATGGGGAGCTCCGTATTGTCCTGTCGGTGAAATCGCGCCCGGAGTGCTGTGTATCGTTGGGGACGCCGCTGTCCGGGAGGTGCAGGGCGGGGGTTTTCAGCACGTGGTGCAAGAATGCAGTGTATCGAGGCACGTGTCCAATATACTATTCGGGCTTGATCAGGTCGGAAAAAGTATTAATCGATGCAAGCCGTCACCCCGGATCTGCGCCAGTTGCGCTACTTTATCGCCGTCGCCGAAGAGAAGCACTTCGGGCGCGCGGCCGCGCGCCTGTCGATGACGCAGCCGCCGCTCTCGCAGGCCATTCGCGCGCTGGAAGACACCCTCGGCGTCGAACTGTTCGCGCGCACCAAACGGTCCGTCGAGCTCACGCAGGTGGGCGCCGATCTGCTGCCGGAGGTGCGCCGTCTGCTGGCGAGCGCCGAGGGGCTGCGCCCGCTCGCGCAGGGGCTCGCGCGCGGCGAGGCGGGCGTGCTGTCGCTCGCGTTTGTTTCGACGGCGGATTACGGGCTGCTGCCGCATCTGCTGCGCGATTTCGGCGCACGGCACCCGCGCGTGCGCCTGCAACTCGCCGAAGCGACGAGCGACGTGCAGATCGACGAACTCGTCGCGGGCCGGGTGGACGCGGGGCTCGTGATCGCGCCGCTGCCGCCGCGGCACCTCGCACAGCTGTCGTGGCTGCCGATCGCACGCGAGTCGCTGGTGATCGCGATGTCCTCGGAGATCGCGGCGCGCGTCGACAAACATCCCGCCGAAGACTGGCGCGACGCGCCTGTCAGCCTGCGCGACGTCGCCGACGTGCCGCTCGTGATCTTCCCAAGACGTTTCGCGCCAGGCTTTTATGACATCATTATGGATTGCTACGGCGTCGCGGGCCTCACGCCGCGCATCGGCCAGGAAGCCATCCAGATGCAGACGATCGTGAGCCTCGTATCGGCCGGCATGGGTGTCGCACTGGTGCCGCAATCGCTGCGTAACCTGCGGCGCACCGGCGTCGTCTATCGTCCGCTGCGCGAATCGGTGCCCGCCATCGAGACTGGCCTCGTCTGGCGCACGGGCGAGGTGAGCCCGGTGCTCGCGGGCTTTATCGACATCGTGCGCGCGTATGTGGCGAACCTTGCCGCGTCTGGGGCGTCTGAGCGGACGGGGCCGAAATCGAAGCCGCAATCGAAGCCGAAATCGAAACCACAGGCACAGCCCGCGTCAACGTCGTCGGCGAAGCCGGTGTCAATCCGTGCGCGCAGGCGCTGATACAGAACCCGCAGTTGAACCACCCATAAAAAACACATGCTCATTCACCCCAATCTCGATCCCGTTGCCATCCATCTGGGACCGCTCGCGGTGCGCTGGTACGGCCTGATGTACCTCGTGGCGTTCATCGCGGCCATCGTCGTCGGCCGCTTGCGGCTGCGATTGCCGCACGTCGCGGCGCAAGGCTGGACCGCGAAGGACATCGACGACATGCTGTTCTACGGCGTGCTCGGTACGATTCTCGGCGGCCGGATCGGCTACGTGCTGTTCTACAAGGCGAGCTGGTACTTCGCGCATCCGCTCGACATCTTCAAGGTCTGGGAAGGCGGCATGTCGTTTCACGGCGGCTTTCTCGGCGTGACGCTCGCGATGGCGCTCTTCGCGTGGCAGCGCAAGCGCACGTGGCTGCAGGTGACCGACTTCGTCGCGCCGATGGTGCCGACGGGTCTCGCGGCGGGGCGTCTTGGCAACTTCATCAACGGCGAACTGTGGGGGCGCGTGACGGACCCGAACTCGCCGTGGGCCATGTTGTTTCCCAGCGCGGCCAACGAAGATGCGGGCTGGATGGCGGCGCATCCGGATCTCACGTCGCGCTGGCATCTCGCCGATGTGTACGCGCACTATCACATGCTGCCGCGTCATCCGTCGCAGCTGTACGAGATCGCGCTGGAGGGCGTCGCGCTCTTTCTCGTGCTGTGGTTCTTCACGCGCAAGCCGCGGCCGGTGGGCGCGGCGTCCGCTGTGTTCCTGATCGGCTATGGCCTCGCGCGCTTCACCGTCGAATTCGCGCGTGAGCCAGACGACTTTCTCGGCTTGCTG
>CALFSF010000358.1 GCA_937917025.1 uncultured Paraburkholderia sp. | reverse complement strand
CCTCGATGCCGGCCATGATCCGCATCGGCGGCAAGATGTGGGGCGCCGACGGCCGTCCGAAGGACACGAAGGCGGTGATCCCGGAAAGCACGTTCGCCCGCATCTACCAGGAAATCATCAACTTCTGCAAGACGAACGGCAACTTCGATCCGGTCACGATGGGCACGGTGCCGAACGTCGGCCTGATGGCGCAGCAAGCCGAAGAGTACGGTTCGCACGACAAGACGTTCGAAGTGCCGGAAGCCGGCGAAGCGCGCATCGTCGACATCGCGACGGGCGAAGTGCTGCTCGTGCAGAACGTCGAGGAAGGCGATATCTGGCGCATGTGCCAGGTCAAGGACGCGCCGATCCGCGACTGGGTCAAGCTCGCTGTCACGCGCGCGCGCAACTCGGGCATGCCGGCCGTGTTCTGGCTGGACCCGTACCGTCCGCACGAAGCAGAAGTCATCAAGAAGGTCGAAACGTACCTGAAGGATCACGACACGGAAGGCCTCGACATCCAGATCATGTCGCAGGTCCGTGCAATGCGTTACACGCTGGAGCGCGTGATCCGCGGGCTCGACACGATCTCGGTCACGGGCAACATCCTGCGCGACTACCTGACCGACCTGTTCCCGATCATGGAACTCGGCACCAGCGCGAAGATGCTCTCCATCGTTCCGCTGATGGCCGGCGGCGGCATGTACGAAACGGGCGCGGGCGGCTCGGCGCCGAAGCACGTCAAGCAGCTCGTGGAAGAAAACCACCTTCGCTGGGATTCGCTGGGTGAGTTCCTGGCGCTGGCTGTGTCGCTCGAAGATCTGGGCATCAAGACCGGCAACAGCAAGGCCAAGGTTCTCGCCACGACGCTGGACGCCGCCACGGGCAAGCTGCTCGAGAACAACCGGAATCCGTCGCCGAAGACGGGCCAGCTCGATAACCGTGGCAGCCAGTTCTATCTCGCGATGTACTGGGCGCAGGAACTCGCCGCGCAAACCGGTGACGCAGCCCTCGCGGCACAGTTCGCTCCGCTCGCGAAGCAGTTGACGGAGAACGAGCAGACCATCGTCGGCGAGCTGTCGGCGGTGCAGGGTCACCCGGCTGACATCGGCGGTTACTATCGCCCCGACGTCAAAAAGCTCGACACCGTCATGCGTCCGAGCAGGACGCTGAACGCCGCGCTGGCTTCGGTCAAGGCGTAAAGCTGTCGCAGTAGCACGATGCGGCCTGGGCTTGCTCCGGGCCGCATCGATCGTGACCCTTGCGGTTCAACGCCGCAAGGGCGCTTCAACGGACGCCATACGTGCGCTTTCACCGTTCGAAGCAACGCCGGGTGTTCGCCCGGCTGTCCTCGCCTTCCCTTCCCTTCGTTTCATACTTCAGCTTCGAACGGCAAGCGCTGCATTCCGTGCGTCCTTCGACTCGCGCCCGACACGACGACGAACGTCATCTCCGCACCAGACCGTGCATGAGTCGCAAAAGCGATCACATGATAGAAAGCATTCGCTATACGACGCGGTGCCTGCGCCCGTATAGTCGCCGCAGCCGTCAACGCGCACGGCACGCATCGAGCTATCCAGGAGACGTGTTCAATGGCAAACCCTGTCTACAGCGGCGTATTCCCCGTCGCGCCCACCGTTTTCGACGACGCCGGCCGGCTCGACCTTGACGGCCAGAAACGCGCCATCGATTTCATGATCGATGCCGGTTCGAACGGCATCTGCATTCTCGCGAATTTTTCCGAGCAGTTCGTCCTGACCGACGACGAGCGGAACACCGTCCAGAGCGTGGTACTGGACCATGTCGCGGGCCGCGTGCCGGTCATCGTCACGACGACGCACTTCAGCACCGACGTGTGCGCGGCCCGTAGCCGCGCGGCCCAGGATGCGGGTGCGGCGATGGTGATGGCCATGCCGCCGTATCACGGCGCGACGATCCGGGTTGGCGAATCCGGCATTCACGAGTTCTTCAGCAAGGTGTCCGCCGCCATCGACATTCCGATCATGATCCAGGACGCGCCCGTCGCCGGCACGCCGATGTCGGCCTCGTTCCTTGCGAAGCTGGCGAAGGAAATCGAACACGTGTCGTACTTCAAGATCGAGACCGCGCAGGCCGCATCGAAACTGCGTGAGCTGATCAGGCTGGGCGGCGACGCCGTGCTCGGGCCGTGGGACGGCGAAGAGGCCATCACGCTGATTCCCGATTTCGACGCGGGCGCGACGGGCGCGATGACAGGCGGCGGCTATCCGGATGGCATCCGCAAGATCGTGGACGCCTACGCGTCGGGTGACACGGAAGCGGCAGCGGCGCTTTATCAGCAATGGCTGCCGCTCATCAACTACGAGAACCGTCAATGCGGACTCGCGGCGTGCAAGACGCTGATGAAAGCGGGCGGCGTCATCAAGTCCGATACCGTGCGTCACCCAATCGCACCGATGCCGCCGGCAGTGCGTGAAGGGCTTCTGAAAGTCGCGCGGCGGCTCGACCCGCTGGTGCTGCGCTGGGCTCACTAAACCCTCGCATCGCGTGTGGAGGATGCATGACCGGATTCATGTGAATGCGACCCGGTCGTGCATGTGAAGCGCGAGGCGTTGAAACCGCTGACCGTCTCGCGCTGCATTTCAGGTACGCTCATGGAAGTTTCGTTTTACGGGTCTGCCATGCCGCTCCATATTCAAACACCACTTCTGACGTCTCGGTCTCTCGGTCTCGCTGCCGGCGCAACCGTTCTTCTAAAACTCGACGCGTTGCAGCCGCCCGGATCGTTCAAGATCCGCGGCATCGGTTACGCATGCGAGACGCACGCGCGCCAGGGCAAGCAGCGTTTCATTTCCTCTTCGGGCGGTAACGCGGGCATCGCGGTCGCGTACGCCGCGCGGCAGCTTGGCCTGCCCGCCGTCGTGGTCGTTCCGCAAACCACCACCCAGCGTGCCAAAGACCTGATCGCGATGGAAGGCGCGGAGGTGATCGTGCACGGCGCGACATGGCAGGAAGCGAACGGCATGGCGCTTTCGCTGGTCGGCGCAACGGACGCCTTCATCCATCCGTTCGACGACCCGCTGCTATGGACCGGTCACGCAACGATCATCGACGAAGTCGTCACCGCCGGCGAACAGCCCGACGCGGTTGTGCTGTCGGTGGGCGGCGGCGGGCTGCTCTGCGGCGTCCACGAAGGTCTGCGCCGCAACGGGCTCGGACACGTGCCCATCATCGCGGTGGAGACCGAAGGCGCCGACTCGTTCGCTCAGTCGGTCAAGGCCGGCAAGCGGATCGAACTGGACGCCATTCGCAGCGTCGCGACTTCGCTGGGCGCGAAGCAGGTTTCGGAGCAGGCGTTCAAGCTCGCACAAAGCGCGGACATCCGGTCCGTCACCGTGACCGATGCGGCCGCCGTCACGGCCTGCAAGCGTTTTCTGGACGATCACCGCGTGCTCGTCGAACCCGCGTGCGGCGCAAGCCTCGCACCGGTGTACGACCACGCGAGCGTACTCGAAGGGTTCCGCAAGATTCTCGTCATTGTTTGCGGCGGAGCCGGCGTGACGGTCGGGCAACTCGAACAGTATTTCGCTGCTGGCTGACCGCGCTGCTTGACCCGACTTGCGTCAGGCTACGCAGGACATAACGGCCTGCGTGGCATGCGTTCAGTCAATTAAAGCCCAAGCGTTTGTGCATGCAGCCGGGCGAGGCCGAGCAGCGCATTCGTAAACGGCGTCGGCACACCGACGAGTTTCCCGAGTTCGCAGACCGCGCCCACGAGCGCATCGAGTTCAACCGGCTTGCGCGCCTCCACGTCCTGCAGCATCGATGTCTTCATCGCGCCGAGCCGCAATGTGGTCGCATGCCGGTCTTCCGGTTCCTGCCCGATCGGAATGCCAAGGCGCGTGCCGATCTCCTTCGCTTCGATCATCACCTGCGTCGCGAAACCGCGCGTCAGTTCGTCACGAAGAATCCTGTCCGTCGTCGCACCGGTGATCGCGCTAATCGGGTTCATCGTCAGATTGCCCCATAGCTTGTACCAGACGTCGCGCTGGATCCTGGGCGACGCGGACGCATCGAAGCCCGCGCGGCGCAACAGCGTGACCAGCGCGTCCACGCGCTCCCCCGATTCGCTCGCGGCTTCCCCGACGATCAATCCGGCGCCCATGTTGTGGCGGATCACGCCTGGCGCCTCGATGCGGCAGCTCGCGTGGACCACGCAACCCAGTGTCTGTGCCACGGGAATCGCGGCGGCGATCCGGCCGCCGGGATCGACCGACTCCAGCGGCGTGTTCGCAAACGCCCCCGTCAGGCCCGCGCAAAACCACCAGGGCACGCCGTTCATCGCGGTCATGATCAGCGTCCGCGGGCCGACGAGCGGCCCGATCTGCGCGGCGACCGACTGCATCGCCGGCGCCTTGATCGCAACAACGACGAGGTCCTGTACACCGAGTTCGGTGGGCACGTCGCTGGCCTTCACGGCAACGGATTGCGTACCGTCGGCGTCGACCAGACGCAGCCCGTTCTGCCTGATTGCGGCCAGCGCCGCGCCGCGCGCCACGACGCTCACCTCGCACTCCGCCTGCGCGAGCTTCACGCCGATCCAGCCACCGATCGCACCGGCACCGTATATGCAGACTTTCATCACGACTCCCATAAGCGCATACGTGCGTTATCGATCTGCTGGCCGCACGCCCTGGTTATTTCGCTACATCCCTCCTTGCGTATCTTGCCACGCATCAGTTCGATGCGCTGCTACTGGAGAGCGCATGGCAGCGGGGCTCATATCCATCCGATGCCCCGCAGCCCTGACGCGATCTTAAGCGCGCACGCCTGGGTTATCGCGCCTTGTAGCCGTCGTCCAGCGTCTTCATGAACGCGATGATGTCGTCGATTTCCGCGTCGGTCATTGCGGGTTGATCGCCGGCCTTGCGGTCAAACGGTGCGTCGGCGACATCGATATTCTCCACGTATTTCGCGGGGATATCGTCGTATTTCATGACCTTGCCCGATGCGTCGCGCGGATAGATTTTCTCCGGGCTCGTGTTGCGCAGGTTGTAGAAGGTCATCACCTGCTTCAGGTCGTGATAGACGCCATTGTGGAAAAACACGTGACGCCCAGCCGCATTACGCAGCGTCGGTGTGAGGAACATGCCGCAATACTGCGTCTGCGTCGCGATGTCGTGACGGAACGGCCCGCACACGCCCATATCGTAGAACTTCGGGTCCTTGTTAACTGGCAGCGCGTTGTTGCGCGGCACACCCAGCGCTTCGTACTGCTGGTCGGTGAAGAGCGGCGGCAGGCCGTCGCGGCTCACCTGGCTCACGTGACAGCCCGCGCAGTTCGCCTTGTCCTTGTCGTTGAAAAGCCGCAGGCCGCGCAGTTCCGCCTGCGTCAGGTGCGCGCGCCCTTCCAGCCAGTAATCGTACTTGCTGCTGAATTCATGGAACGACTGATCTTCAACCTGGAAGCGCCCGATCGCAAACATTGCTTCCGAAGCCAGCAGATCCGGATGATCGAAAATACCCGGGCCAAAGAGCTTGCTGAACGTCTCGCGATACTTGCCCGTCGACAGTTTTCGGACCACCTCGTTGACATCCCTGTTTGCCATCTCGACCGGATTGAGCAGCGGCCCGATCGCCTGGCGTTGCAGTGAATCGGCGCGGCCGTCCCAGAAGAGACCGCCTTGCGGCACCATCGCCGGCGCGGCGGGCGCGACGCCCGCGGTCTTGACCGCGCGTTGCACACCTTGCGCGGCGGCGGCAGCCTGATCGAGATTCACGACGACATCCGCATCGCCCGCGTCCGGTCCGATGCTGAACGGCGCCTGGCGATACAGATACGTCAGCGAAGGCGGAGGACGATAGCCAGCTTCCGTCATATGCGGGCCGCCCAGCTGCACCGACAGGTCGTTCGGCGGCCCGTACGCGTGCTGCGCGCTATGGCACGACGCGCACGACTGCTTGCCCGATGCCGACAGCGACGGATCGTTGAACAGTTCCCGCCCAAGCAGCGCAACGGAGCTGAGCGGCGCCGTGTCGGGCCGCACGAGATGCACCGGATGCGGATTCGCACCGGTCAGATCTTCGACGAACTGGCCCACGGCCTCCGGCATGCGTTCGGGGTACGCGAGCGCATAGCCGGCCATGGCGGCAAGCGCGGTCAGAACACCCGGTATGGCCCACACAAGCACCCGCATGACGGCGCGACGGACCGCGCGGGGATCGGGTTTTTTGCCGGCTGGCACCGGCGGCGGAAAGGCGACATTCGTACGAAGGGTCATGGCGATGGCAATGAGAAACGCGGAACACGAACAGACGCGTCGAGCCAGCACGAAACTGGCTCGACACGCGTCACAGGTGCAACGGACCGGGGATCAGATCTCCGGCGCGGCGGAGAGCTTCGTCCCCAGGTTCTGGTCGAGGTACAGCGTCGGCGTGCTGCCGCCGTTCGTGAAGTCGAAAAGGCCCATGATGCTGCCCGTGGCCGCATCGTTCGAGCCGCCGCCGAGGCGCTGGCCGCCCAGCCAGTTGTCCTCGATGAAGCGCACGACCGACGATTGCGTGAGGCGTGTGTCGTCCACGAAGTTGGCCTTCGCATACGGCGACACGACGATGAACGGAATCCGCGTGCCCGGGCCGCAGCGTCCGTTGATCGCAAGACCCGCCGGGCTGAGACCTTGCGGCGTCGTGCCCGACGTGCCGCACGTCGCGGCGCCGTTCAGCATGTCGGAGGCGTCGAACGATGCTGTCGTCGGTGCTGCATAGCGATGGTCGTACCAGCCGTCCGAATCGTCGTAGGTCAGGATGACGGCCGTGCTCTTCCAGTCAGGCTGCTGTTGCAGGAAGTTGATGACCTTCGTGTAGAACGCCTGTTCGTCGAGCGGATCCGAGTTGCCCGGGTGACCGTCCTGCACGGCCGGCGCCTTCAGGTAGCTCACCGAAGGATAGTTGCCCGACTTCACCGCATCGAAGAAGTCGTTGACGTCGTACTCGTGGTGAACCGGCGTCGCCGTGCTGTCGAGCGGATCGGTGAAGCCCACCGTCGCGATCGAAGTCGGGCGCGTGTGTGCCGGATTGGCGGTCGTCGGGAAATACTGGAACCAGTTGTGATGCGGGCTGTAGTCCTTCGGCGACGAGGCGAGCACCGACGAGTACGTCGTGCGTGCGCAGCCTGTCGTGCCGTTCGGATTGGTCGCGCTCAGGTCGAAGCCGCCCATGAAGCCGCCCCACGTCAGCCCCTTCGCGTTCAGCAGGTCGCCGATGTTCTTGTTCAGCGCCGACATCTTGCCCGTCGTCGTACCGGAACAGATGTCGCCCGTCGGATCCGGATCGCCCGTGATCGTGAAACCGCCCTGGCCGTCGGCGATCATGCTGCCCGCCACCGCGACGCCGCCGCTCGGGATCACGCCGTTCGTCTGGCCGGAAACCACGTGAATCGCACCGGGCGTCGACGGGCCGTACGTGTCCGTATACGTATTGGTGTTCATCGCGAAGTGCTGCGCGTAGTTCCATAGCGCCGTGACAGTGTTGCCGTCGTAGTAACCCATCACGAGACCCGGCGTGCCGAACACACCCGTGCTGCTGACCGTGTTGTTACCCGTGAACTCCGGGAACAGGTCCATCTGGC
>CALFSF010000357.1 GCA_937917025.1 uncultured Paraburkholderia sp. | reverse complement strand
GCCAGACCTGACCGCTTCGCGCATCGTATGGTGCACCCTGTGCGGCCATGGCGTGACCCGTCTCTACCCACCCGAAGCAGTAGTCGAAGTGGCCGCCGCTTCGGCCTGCTTCGTGGTGAAGTTCCAGCGTAACGCCGCAGCCGTATCCACCGGCGCCGGCAGCAGACCCGCCCGATAGAAGGTGTCGGCGATCTTCTGCTGCTCGCCGAAATTCTGCGGCTCCACGGCGCGCACCGCATAGCTGCGGCGTCCATTCGCGCGCTCGATGGTCGCCGCGTCCAGCCCCCAGATGGGCGCGAGCAGCTTTGCCGCTTCATCGGGATGAGCGCGAACCCATACCCCCGCCGACTTCAACTGCGCGAATACCGTGTTGATCACATCAGGGTGCGCTGCGGCGAAGCTGCTGGACGCCAGGTAATACCGTTGATACGAAGCGACGCCTTCGCCATTGGCGAGGATGCGTACGTCCGGCACCTGCTCGGCAGCCGCGACATACGGATCCCAGGTGACCCACGCATCCACGCTGCCGCGCTCGAACGCGGCACGTCCATCGGCCGGCGCCAGATAGCTGATGCGCACGTCGGCCGGCGTCAGCCCCACTTTGGCAAGCGCGGCGAGCAGCAGATAATGGCTGCCCGCGGCCCTGGTCACCGCGATGCGCTGCCCCTTCAGGTCGGCCAGCGTATGCAGCGGCCCGTCGCGCTTCACGATGATCGCCTGCGCGTCAGGCGACGGCGCTTCCTGCGCGACATACACAAAGCGGGCATGCGCGGCCTGGGCAAACACCGGGACCGTATCGGCAATGTCGGCGCTAAAGTCGACCGCGTCGGCATTGAGCGCCTCGGTCAATGGCAGGCCGCTCGCGAACTCGTTCCAGGTAATGCTCACGCCCAGCGGCGCGAGCGCCTTCTCGAGCGAGCCACGCGCTTTCAGGATCGTGATGAGCGTCGAGGACTTTTGATAGCCGATGCGCAGTTTCACTGGCGTCGAGGAATGAGCAACGGTTTGCGCATGGGCGCAACTCACGACGAGCAGCGAAGTCAGCGCGGCCCGTGCGAGCAAACGAAAGATGGAAAGTGTCACGGCTTGAAATCCCGGTCTGGAGAAATACGGTCAAACCGCGATCGTAGCAATGCCAGGCCGTGCGGATAAGCGAGCGTTTTAGCTATGCTTAGCAGGCGAACGCATAATGGACAGGGCTTGCGTGCCGACCGGCGCGTCGGCGATGAGATGGTGCTTGCTGCCGAACTCGCGCCGACCCGTGGAATTCGGGTCGGTTTTTTCCCGCCAGCACGGCGCGAATTGACGGACTGTCGACCAGGGCACGCGTCAGGTCGGGTTCGCCGCGACGGCGCAGCTCGGCCAATAGCGTCTCGTAGATGCGTTGCCACACGCCCGCGTTTCGCCAGGCGACGAGCCACCGCCAGCAAACGGTACCTGCGCCGCAACCCATCTCCTGCGGCAGTAAGTTCCACGCAATGCCCGAGCGCAATACGAACACGATGCCCGTGAGCACCGCCCGGTCAGGCGCAGGCTTGCGCTCCCATACTGGCGATTGCGCGGCGCTCGTGTCGGCAAAAGCAGTTCGATGAGTGACCACAATTCGTCGTCTATGAGTTGGCGATCTCAACCCGCCGGTCGGCGACGCCGCGAATGTCGCGGCGTGCCCTGCTACGTGTCCCCGGCTTTCGTTCGTTCAGAACGCGTGACGCAGGCCGAGCGCGGTCGTGGTCGCCGAGCCGAAGCCACTCGTCTTGTCGTACATGCAGACGAGGTAGACATCCGTGTGTTTCGACAGCGAATAGTCGTAGGCGATCGAGCCGGTATTGCGCATCGAGTACACGTTACGTGGCGCATGGCGCGTCGTTCTTGCCCACTCGGCGAGCACCGTACTGTACGTCGTCACCGGCACCGACAGGCCCAGCTCATAGGTGTGCGCGCCTGACGGCTTGCCATACGTCTGGCTGCCCTCGGCGAGTGCGTAGACCTTCGCGAAATTGAAGTTGTAGGTGAAGCCGCCGAGCCACGTGTCCTGTTCCGTGACGGGCGCTGTGACTGGCGTGCGCACGCGCTGCAGCGACACGGCCGCGGCGAACGGGCCGTTCAGGTACTTCGCGTGCAAGCCGATATTGGCGACGCCCGGCGCGCCGGCCACGCCGCCGGCACCGTAGATACCCGTCGCCGTGAAACCGCCGAGCGACGGCGTCTGATACTGCACCGCGTTATCCCACACGGTGTCGCCGATGATCGTGTTGTTGAACGCCGGCACGAACGACTGCACGACGATCGGTGAAAACACCACCGACGACCCGAACGGATTCAGCAACTGCATGTTCAGATAGGTCGGGTTGGTCTGCCGGCCAAAACTGAGCTTGCCCACCGCGGTCGAGAAGCCGACGAACGCGTTGCGCGAGAAGAACGGATCGGCTGCGGTACGCCCCTGCGCACCGGTATTCGGCTGAAAGAAGCTCTCGAGGGTGAAGAACACCGAGTTGCCGCCGCCCAGGTCTTCCTCGCCGTGCATGCCGAAGTACGACGTGGTGAGACCGCCGCCGCCCTCCTGAAACGTGGCCGCCGGGCCGCTGCTGTGCTTGACGCTCCCCACATACGCGCCAACGAGGCCGTAGAGTTGCACCGACGACGACTGCGCGTGCGCTTCGGTTGCCGCGCCGCCTGCGGCAAGTGACGCAAATGCGGTTATGGCCGCCATCCGGCGGTTCATCTTTTTCATTGATAGATCTCCGTGACAATATTTTTTATGTACGACGAGCGTCGATATGCGCTCGCCGCCTGTTTCCAGTTACTTCCTGACCAGGGAAAACTAAGGCGCGATCTCCTCGAGACTGCGTTCGCGGGTTTCGATCATCCGGGTGGCCGCGAGCGCGCCCACCACGCTCACGCCCGCGAACATCAGAAACACTGAGCCGGTGCCTTCCCTATGCACGAGCAGACCGACGAGCGATGGACCGACCGCGGACGCTAGCCGCAGCCATGAGGTCGCGAGGCCGGTGCTGGTGGCACGCATGCGGGTCGGGTAAACCTCGGGTGTGTAGAGATACAGCACGGCTGCGATCGAGCCGATCATCCCGGACCTCACGGTCCCGTCGATCAGCACGCCCCACACGCTGTGCGCGCCGAAGAAGCCGAGGCTCGCGAGCAGAAAGCCGCCGACGCAGAATGCCGCGACGGTCCAGTTGCGGCGACCCACGCGGTCGATCGAATACGCGCAAATGAGCAGCAATGCGACCTGTGCGACGTTGGTCAGCGACGCCGCTCTCAGCGCGCTTTGCAGCGGCAGGTGATAGACGGTGCGATAGAGCGTCGGCAGCCAGTTGTTCAGGCTGTTCGCGACGAAAAACGCGGTGGCCCACAGCACCCACACGATCAGCGTGCGGCTGCGATAGAACGGCGACAGCAGTTCGCGCCAACCCGCGCGCCCCGGCGTGCCGGCCGTCGCCGCCGCGCCCACCTTGCGATCGTTCGCGCGCACGCTGGGCGGAATGCGCTTGTCCGTGCTGGCTTCCATCTCGCGCACCACGGCTTCCGCTTCGGCCAGACGGCCCTTGCCGATCAGCCAGCGCGGCGACTCCGGCAGACGCGACACCAGGACCGCGATCAGCAGCGCCGGCACCGCGCCGATCCAGAACATGATTTTCCAGCCGACCACCGGAACGAGCCACGCACCGAGTTGCCCGGTCGCCATCAAACCGAGCGGGAAAATCAGCTCGTACAGCAGGAAGTATTTGCCGCGTCCATGCGCGTTCGACAGCTCGCTGATGTACGTGGCAGCGACAGGCATTTCGCCGCCGACGCCGACGCCCTGCACGAAGCGGCACGCGAGCAGCATCGTAAAATTGCCGCTCAACGCGCAGCCGAAACTCATCACGGACATGATGCCGATTGAGATCGTCGCACTGCGGATACGTCCGGTGCGCTCCGCGAGCCAGCCGAAAAAGAGCGCGCCGATGAACTGGCCGATGTAACTCGCGCCGATCAGGAGACCGATCTGCACCGGTTCGATGTGCCAGAGGCCGATCAGCACCGGCAGCACAAACGCGAGCGACAGTGCGTCGAATGCGTCGAAGAATGTCGCGCTGCCGACGATGACGCGCGCCTTCGTATGCCACCGGGAAAACGGCACGCTTTCGATGCGCCGGATCAGTGCCGCGGCCGCGGTGTCCGCGACATGCACGGCGGCCTGCTCAGGGGACGCCGCGGCCTTGTGGTCCGCGGGCGCCTTTAATGCATTGCTGTCCTGCATCTGGGTCTCCTTCGATACGTTTTGTGCACGCCGCGCCGCGCAGGAGCGGGCACACGCGTGCGGCAGGCTGTTATTGTTGTGTCGCCCGGTGGACCACCGCGCGGCGGCACGGGCGGAGCGCCGCTCAGTCGGGAATGGCCGTCGCCGCTGCCGTGCCGCTCCAGCGGCGCACCGTATCCGTCTCGATGTCGAACAGGTCGAGCACGCGGCCGAGCGTGTGATCGACCATCTCCTCGAGGCTCGCCGGCTGGCTGTAGAACGCCGGCACCGGCGGATACACGATCGCGCCCGCGTCGGTGACCGCGCCCATGCTGCGGATATGTCCCGCATGCAGCGGCGTTTCACGCACCATCAGCACGAGCCGGCGCCGCTCTTTCAGCATCACGTCCGCGGCGCGGGACAGCAGCGATCCCGTGCAGCCCGTCGCCACCTCGGACAGCGTCTTGATCGAGCACGGCGCGATCACCATGCCGTCCACGCAAAACGAACCGCTCGAAATCGCCGCGCCGATGTCAGTGTTCGGGTAGAACACGTCGGCGAGTGCCTGAACGTCCGCGATCCGCAGGCCGGTTTCCTGCGCGAGCGTGACCTGCGCCGAGCGGCTCATCACGAGATGCGACTCGACTTCGGCCTGCCGCAGCAGCTTCAGCAGACGCACGCCATAGATCGCGCCCGACGCGCCGCTGATGCCGACGACGATGCGCCGTTGCGCCAACCGCATGCGCCGCGACAAACTGGAAGACTGCATACGTGCGCTCCGTGTCTCAATGCATCTGATAGACAGCGAAGGCCACCACCACGACCACGAGGCCCGCGAACCAGAGCCACGTGCGATTGCCGCCCTGCGCGCGTGGCCGCGCCGGCGCCACGGTGCGCTGCGCGCCGTCCGTTTGCGTTGCATCCCCGGCCTGACTGGCCGCGGTTTCCGGCCACGTGATCGCAGCGGTGAAGTGCCCAAAAAAATCCTCGGCCATCTTGCGCGCGACGCCGTCGATCAGACGCGCACCGACCTGCGCGAGTCGGCCACCGACCTGCGCGTGCGCGCGGTAGACGAGACGCGTGCCCGCGCCCTCGGTCTGCAGGCCGACCTGCGCACCACCCTTTCCAAAGCCCGCCGCGCCGCCCGAGCCCTCGAACGTCAGCGAGTACGATTCGGGCGCATGCAGATCGGTCAGCGTCAGCTTGCCGTTGAAGCGCGCCTTGATCGGGCCGACCGCCGCTGCCATCACGACCTTGTAGTGGTTGTCCTCGATCCGTTCGAGCGATTCGCAGCCGGGCACCGACACCCGCAGGATCTCGGGGTCGTTCACCGCAGCCCATACGCGTTCACGTGAAAGCGGCAAGAATTGTTCGCCGGTCAGTTCCAGGGCAATCTCCGTTTGATGCGGACAACAGGGGTCCCTCGCATGCACGCGGCAGCGATCTGTCTGGTTAAAAATTGAAGACGTGGCGCGCCTGACGCCGATGCGCGCCTTACGCCATATGCGGGTCAGTCGAGAACGTGCTGCCATTCCGCGCGCACCTTGTCCTGCAGCTCCTTGCTGGCCTCCGCCACCTCGGGGAACTCACTGAGGAAGTCGTATGGCCGGCAGGCGTCGATGATCGCCTTCGAATTGAACGGCGCCTTGTACGGATACGCGATCGACATCGGATCGTTCTTCGAACCCATGCCGCGCTTGATGATGTCGATATCCAGATCCGGATCGGAGCGCGTCGCGACAGCCCACATCACTTCCTGCATGTTCGACGGATCGATGTCTTCGTCGACGACGATCGTGTAGCGCGACATATACGCGCCCACGCCGCACTGGCTGAGAATATGGCCTGCCTGACGGGCGTGCCCCGCGTAGCGCTGCCGGATCGACACCACGTTGAACATCCGCGCGCCGCCGATCTCGTGCGCCCACACGCCTTCGACATCCGGCACGCCGGCCGCCTGCAGCGCGTCGACGAGCAGCGCCGAGCGCATCACGGCCTTCGAATACGAGTAGTCGTTAGGCGGTTTCGCCGGCGGGCTGCCCATGATGATCGGGTTGTCGCGGTAGTAGATGCGCTCGATCGTCACGACCGGCGCCGTTTCCGCCTTGCCCGGGTAATAGCCGTGGAATTCGCCAAACGGGCCTTCGATCCGCTCGTCGCCAGGATGTGCCCAGCCTTCGATCACGATCTCCGACGCGCTCGGGAAAGGCAGGCCGGACAACTGCCCGCTCACCACCGAAACCGGCTGCTGGAGGATCGCGCCGATGTAGTTCAGCTCGCACATGCCGAACGGCACCTCGATGCCCGAAATCAGGTAGCCGAGCGGATCGCAGCCGATCACGATCGCCACCGGATACGGCTTG